>PMNP01000311.1:0-147 GCA_003161755.1 Ignavibacteriota bacterium
TGGAGGGGGCATCCGTTCCATTAATGTTGCACTGCGACAGATGCTCGATCTGTATGTATGCCTCAGACCGGTCCAGTACTTCCAGGGCGTCCCATCCCCGGTAAAGCACCCTGAGCAGGTCAATATGATGATCTTCAGGGAAAACCC
>PMNP01000311.1:160-8265 GCA_003161755.1 Ignavibacteriota bacterium
AACATCATGAAATTCACCGAGGGTGGATTCCGTGATTGGGGCTATGAACTTGCAAAACGCGAATTTGCAGGCAGCGTCGTCTCATGGGAGGAATGTGGAGGGAAACAACCCGACGGAACAGTTCTCCTGAAGGATGTCATTGCGGACGCATTCCTTCAGCAAATCCTGACAAGGCCGGCGGATTACGATGTCATTGCAACACTGAACCTCAACGGAGACTATATCTCTGATGCACNNGAGATGGGAGTGAAGAAGATCCGTTTTCCTGAGAGCTCCTCCATCGGCATCAAACCGGTGTCGCGCGAAGGGTCGGAGCGCCTTATTCGAGCAGCACTACAGCACGCGATAAAGAATCACCGCAAGAGCGTGACCCTCGTGCACAAGGGGAACATNNCTATATCTCTGATGCACTTGCGGCACAGGTGGGAGGGATCGGGATTGCCCCCGGAGGAAACATCAACTATGTCACCGGGCACGCGGTGTTTGAGGCGACGCATGGGACCGCGCCAAAATATGCCGGGTTGGACAAAGTCAACCCAGGTTCGATGATCCTCAGCGGAGAGATGATGCTTCGCTATATCCAATGGAACGAGGCAGCAGATCTTGTTCTGAAGGGGCTTGAAGCAGCGATCCAATCCAAGGTCGTAACNNGATTTTGCCCGCTTGATGACGAATGCGAAAGAGGTCAAGTGTTCCGAGTTCGCAAACGCCGTTGCAGAATATATGTAGACTCACCAGAGAATCATGAAGCTTCGGCTTCCACTGCCGGTCTGCAGTGTTCGTCAAACACCCCCATGAGATGGCGCGCAATTTCAACAGCGCTTCGGCTCTCATTCTGGTATCGCGGAATAAAGTGGACAAGCGATCCGTTCTTGAAGAGCGCCATGGAAGGAGACGATGGGGGTAAGTTCCCAAGACGCTCGCGAAGACGAGCCGTCGCTTCAATATCCCCTCCGGCAAACACGGTTGTAAGACGATCCGGTCTTAGCGGGGAGTTCTGAAGCGCTATTGCAACCCCCGGCCGTGCCTTTCCTGCAGCACATCCACACACAGAATTCACGACGACAAGCTGTGTCCCCTCCTTCTCCGCAAGGGAAGCATCGACTTGTTCCGCCGAACGAAGTTCGTGAAACCCTATTTTTGTCAGCTCATCACGAAACGGCTGAATGACCGATGGATGATAACGCATAGACTAATTCCCCCTTCTCCGACTGNNCTGCTCCGACGAGAGGAACATTCCTCTCATCCCTCAATAACCATATAACCGCCAGCGAAGGGTCAGGAGTTCCGTTTTCCACTATGAGCGGCGATGCTTCGCCCTTCCGCGAACGATGGTTTGTCCGGATTTCTTCTTTTTCGTCTTTGCCGGGCGGCGTTTTGCTGCAGTTTCCTTTGCCTTCACGGCTTTCTTCCGGGCAACCTTTGCTTTGTGTGCGCCCGTCTTCGATGATGCAACTTTCCGGCTCGCGAGCTTCTTCCGAGGACGTGCGAAGGCTTTGGTTTTGTACACCCTGAGAGTAACCATTGCCCCGTTGCGGGCCATAAGGTTCAACGCACTTCCGGCCTTAAACCACTCAATCTGATTCGCATTGAATGAGTGGTTGACAACACAAATGTCAATCGTTCCATCATTATGCTTCAGGATCAGTTTTAGAGGTACACCCTCGGCGAACGAATCAAGCCCAACCACTGAGATCCGATCCCCTTCACGGATCTTGTCATAGTCGGCCGGATTGGCAAATGTCAGCGGCAGCATTCCTTGTTTCTTGAGGTTCGTTTCATGGATCCGGGCGAAACTCCGCACGACGATCGCCCTGCCTCCGAGATATCGTGGTTCCATGGCGGCATGTTCGCGGCTTGAACCTTCGCCATAGTTCTCGTCCCCTACCACGACCCACCCGATCCCACGCGCCTTGTATTCTCGCGCTACATCGGAGAACTGTTTCGACTCACCCGTGAGGACGTTCTTTCCCTTTCCGACCTCCCCGGTAAACGCGTTCACCGCGCCGAGAAACATGTTTCTCGAAATATTATCCAGGTGCCCACGGTATTTCAGCCATTTCCCGGCCGGCGAAATATGATCCGTGGTGCATTTCCCTTTCGCTTTCAGAAGAAGCGGGAGATCTTCCAGGTCCTTTCCATCCCACGGATCAAATGCTTTGAGAAGCTGGAGACGATCACTGGCAGGATTCACTTGCACTTCAATCCCCGAGGTATCCTTTTCGGGAGGAGTGAAGCCGGATTCTCCCGCCGTAAATCCGCGGGAGGGCAATTCGTCAGCCGAAGGAGGATCGAGTTTTACTGCCTCGCCACGATCATTGATGAGCGAATCCATGACAGGATTGAAAGTGAGTCGGCCCGCCAATGCGAGGGCCATGACGATTTCAGGACTTGCAACAAATGCATACGTGTCGGGATTCGAGTCGTTCCTTCCGGCAAAGTTCCGATTGAAGGATGTAATGATGGAGTTCTTCTCGCCTTGGGCCGTATCGTGTCTTTTCCATTGTCCGATACAAGGACCGCAAGCATTTGCAAGGACGTTTCCTCCCACATCGGTCAGGGATTTCAGGTACCCATCGCGCTCGATTGTCGCGCGCACCTGTTCCGAGCCGGGAGTGATTGTCAGTGCCGATTTCGCTATCAGATTTTTTCGCAGTGCCTGCCGGACGACACTTGTTGCGCGTCCGATATCTTCATAGCTCGAGTTCGTGCAGCTGCCGATAAGCGCGACACTCAATTGTTCGGGGTAGCCGTTGGATCGGACAGCCTGAGCAAACTCCGAAAGCTTCCACGCCTTGTCGGGCGAAAATGGGCCATCGATCATCGGTTCCAGTTCAGAGAGATCAATCTCGATGATTTGATCATAGTACTGATCCGGCTCGCTCGCCACTTCGGGATCGGCCCGGAGGAACTCTGCCACACCGTCAGCAAGATTGGCCACCTCCGCTCGCCCTGTTGCTTTCAAGTACGATGCTACCCGATGATCATAAGGAAACACGGAAGTCGTCGCCCCAATTTCTGCTCCCATGTTACAGATCGTCGCCTTACCGGTCGCGGAGATGGAGGAAGTACCTTCGCCGAAATACTCGATGATGGCGCCGGTCCCCCCCTTGACAGTGAGAATCCCCGCCAGTTTGAGTATGACATCCTTTGCCGAAGTCCAACCTCGCAGGGAACCTTTCAAATGGACGCCGATGATCTTCGGAAACTTCAATTCCCACGGCATCCCCGCCATAACATCAACAGCATCTGCTCCCCCCACACCGATGGCAATCATTCCTAAACCACCGGCATTCGGCGTATGCGAATCGGTGCCAATCATCATGCCGCCGGGGAAGGCGTAATTCTCCAACACCACTTGATGAATAATTCCCGAACCAGGTTTCCAGAAACCTATCCCATGTTTGCGTGACACTCCCGAAAGAAAATCAAACACTTCACTGTTCTCGTCATTCGCCCTTTGTAGGTCGGGACCCGCGCCGATTTCTGCCCGCACAAGGTGGTCGCAGTGGACTGTTGTAGGGACGGCAACTGTGCCGATTCCCGCCGACATGAACTGCAAGAGGGCCATCTGCGCAGTGGCATCCTGCATTGCCACCCGATCCGGGCCGAAATCCATGTAGGTCTCGCCGCGTTTTGCCTTTTCCTTCACCGGACGGAATGCATGAGCATAGAGAATCTTCTCTGTGAGCGTCAGGGGAGTTCCTGATATGCGCCTCCCGTGGCGGACCCGTCCGGGAGTGCGCGCGTAAACATGTTCAATCATTGCGAGATCGAAGATCATGGAGCGCGTCCTGCGAAGTGATGGAGAAATCTAAGGCCGGATATCCATTGGGAGTAATCGACCGGGCAGCCAGCCAACTCATTGAATATACTTACTGGGCTACCAGAGTNNAAATTCAGGAGCCTGCAAAGGTTGTCCTGTTCAATGACGAGATCCACACGTTCGACGAAGTGATAGGTCAGTTGATCAAAGCCACCGGCTGTTCGCAATCGGACGCCGAAGCTCTTGCGTGGGAGGTTCATACAAAAGGCAGAGCCATCGTGTTTTCAGGGGAAATTCCACGGTGTGTTGAGGTGAGTTCCATCCTCGAAGAAATTCAATTGATGACACAAATCGAGATTTAATGAAATCGAGCGATATCCGTGCCGGATTTCTCCGGTTCTTTGAAGAACGTGGACACCGTATCGTCCCCAGCGCCTCTGTTATACCTCACGGCGATCCGACCCTCTTGTTCACCAATGCAGNNATGCTCGGCAACTGGTCATTTGGTGATTACTACAAGGAAGAGGCGATTACGTGGGCCTGGGAACTCCTCACCAGCGTTTGGGGGCTGGAGAAGGCCCGCTTGTATGCAACGGTGTTCGAATCCGATGATGAGTCAGCGGAGCTCTGGAAGAGCCATACGGACATTCATCCGTCCCATATCATCAGGTTCGGGAAGAAAGACAATTTTTGGGAGATGGGCGANNAAGCATGTGGACACCGGCATGGGTTTTGAACGTGTTTCCGCCGTCCTTCAACACCAGCGCTCGAATTACGACACAGATGTTTTTACGCCTATCATCGAGCGTATTGCGGATGTGAGTGGAAGACCGTATCAGGGAGAGACTTCGCAGGTAGCAATGCGTGTCATCGCCGATCATGTCCGGATGCTTTCGTTTTCCATAGCCGACGGCGCGATCCCGGGTAACGAAGGTCGCGGTTATGTGCNNTCGAATCCGGGAGCCCTTCCTTTTCAGAATCCCCGAAGCCGTCGCGGCCACCATGGGATCGGTGTTCCCGGAAATCTCCGAGAAGAGGCTGCACATTGAACGTATCATCAAAGCAGAGGAAGAGAGCTTTAACGCAACACTTGATCGCGGACTTGAGATTTTTTCTTCGGTTCTTCAGAAGAACCAGGATACGAAAACGTTTCCCGGCGAAGAGGCTTTTCGTCTGTACGATACATACGGGTTTCCTCTTGATCTGACCGAGCTCATGGCTCAGGAACGCGGCTTGACCGTTGATGTGACTGCATTTTCAGCATTGATGGAAGAACAGCGGCGGCGAGCCAGGGATTCCGGAAAGATGGTCGCAGCCGATGTTAATACGATTTTGACCCGCCTCGGAGACTTGCGCGACACCACGTTCGTGGGTTATACTCAGCTTGAAGCGCACACTTCGATCCGGGAAGTCATCGATGGGAAATATGTCTCGCTCGATCAGTCCCCGTTTTATGTCGAGTCGGGCGGTCAGGTAGATGATACCGGCATCATCAGGGGGAAAGGGTTTGTGGGAGAGGTCCTTAACTCACTGAAGCGGGACAAGAAGGTTGTCCACGAAATCCGGATTGTTGAGGGAAAACCGGTTCCAGGCGATGCGGTGGATGCCATCGTCGACAAGGAGAGCCGCCTCAGCACACAACGGAATCATTCTGCGACACATCTTTTGCATGAAGCTCTCCGAAGGGTCCTCGGGACCCACCTCCGCCAACATGGCTCGCTGGTGGCACCGGATCGCCTTCGCTTCGACTTCAATCATTTTGAGCGAATCAGCCGTGAACAGATGCGTGCAATAGAGGAAATTGTCAACGGGAAGATCGCCGACAAAATCCCCATCCTCGCATTGAATGAGCCAGACCAGTGGCTCACCATTGATGAAGCCCGGGCGCGTTATCCAAACGTGAAGATGTTCTTCGGTGACAAATACGGCGACAAGGTGCGGATCGTGGAAATTGATCCTGCATTCAGCGTCGAACTTTGCGGAGGCACTCATTCAGCGAATACGCAGGATATTCAACTGTTTAAGATTATGTCCGAGTCAAGCATCTCCAGCGGCATCAGGCGGATCGAAGCAGTGACGGGAGACGGCGTCCGAAAGTATATTGAGGATCTTGGGCAGAAGGTTGGAACGATGGACGAGGAAGTGGTTCGTCTGCAGGAGGAGAAGGATTTGCTTGAACACACCCTAGGCCTTTCTCCCCCGACAACTTCAGTTCAAAGAGAACGGGTCGCGATCACCTCGTTCCCCCTCACCATACAATCACTTGATCTGCTCGAACGCTCGATTGCCGACCGGCAGGAGATTGTCGGGGGGCTTCAAAAGGACTTGAAGGAATTGCAGAAACAGGTCTCACGAAGCCGGGTCACGAATGCGGCCTCCGGTATAGATTCGCTTCTTGATTCGGCAACAAAACTGGATGGCATCGTATTGGCGCAAGGACGTGTCCAGGCGTCGGACATGGAAGAATTGAAGAGCATGGGTGATGCGCTGCGTTTGAAGCTCCANNGTCACGGATGACGTTATCAAGAGCCGTGGCATCTCCGCCGGAGCAATCGTCGGGGCTCTTGCAAAAATCGTGGGGGGTGGCGGTGGAGGCCGCCCTCATCTTGCCACTGCGGGAGGCAAAGATGTGTCAAAAATTGACGAGGCGCTTGCAAAGAGTGAGTCCATCCTCGGTGATCTGCTGAGGCGGCCACCTTCCAAACCGTAATCCGAAAATACTTCCATTCCAGACCAGAGGCTATGTATGGCTCCCTCCCCGATGGCTCCACGCGATCACCGGTCGTTCATCGAAACCGAATTGCAGTCCAGCGCCGCCATCCAGCAAGCAANNCTGTACGGACGATATTCTTAAGGCAGTCCAGATGCTGGTGGGTTCCGTGCGTCATGGAGGGAAGATCCTTTTCTGCGGCAATGGCGGAAGTGCCGCCGATTGTCAGCATCTTGCGACCGAGCTTGTTGTCCGGCTGAATCCCGCGATGAAACGCCCGGGCATTCCTGCCATCGCACTCACCACTGATACCTCGTTCCTTACGGCGGGGGCGAATGATCTTGGCTATGACCAGGTGTTTGCCCGCGGTGTCGAGGCGCTTGGGGCAAAGGGCGACGTGTTGGTCGGTATTACCACGAGCGGAAAATCCGAAAGCATCAACAATGCCCTTCGTGCCGCTCATTCCAAGGGGATGGCCACCCTGGGCCTCTTGGGTAAANNGGAACTTGTCGATATCGCAATCATTGTGCCTTCCGACGACACGCAACGCATTCAGGAAAGTCACATTGCAGTTGGCCACATTCTTTGTGCCCTGACGGAACGGGAACTCTATGGCTGATGATTCGGCCGGAAACAGGGGGCGCCGGGGTGACATCCTCCTTCCACTCTTGACCGTTGCTTCGGACACAGTCGCGATCGAGACGGCGTTTCTTGTTTCATATTTCCTTCGCTTTCGCACTCCGCTCTTCCGTGCGTTCGGATTCCTCGATGAGACGGCTCCTCCATTTCAGGGCTACCTGCTCACTTCGTTTGTCGTCCTTCTGGTCCTTATGTTGTTGTTCCAGNNGTAGTCCTGCTGTGGGGTTGTTCGACCTTGTTTTTGTCTCTGGACAGGATTTTTATCACGGCGTTGGAACGCCGATTGTATCGCAAGGGACGGCACCTCAAACGGGCAATCATCCTTGGAAGCACCGGGACCGCAGCCAATGTGTTCTCCCGTTTGCACCGGCATCCCTCTTTCGGGTTTGAGGTTATCGGATATTTTTCCGACGCCCCTGCCTCCGACAATGTCCTGAAACAGATCCAATGGCTTGGACCTTTGGATCAATCCCCCGCATTCATACGCTCTCAGGGAATAGATCTCGCATTTATTGCATTACCCGCTGACCGGCAGGATATGCTGTTTGACATTATTGGTCAATGCGAAGGGGTGAATATTGATTTTATGATGGTCCCAGGCATCGCCGAAATCCTCGCAAGCCAGGTTCGTTTGCAAGAGCTCGAGGGAATTCCATTTCTCAAACTCAAAGGGGTCCCCTTCACGATGTGGGGCAGCATTGTCAAACGGATCGTCGATATTGTAGTTTCCGGCCTGACGATCGCTCTTCTCTCGCCATTCTGGATCCTGATTGCTCTTCTCATCAAGCTTGATTCGCGCGGACCGGTGTTCTTCGGCCAACTGCGCGTAGGATTGGACGGCCGGCAATTCATGATGTACAAGTTTCGTTCAATGAAATCGGGGAGCGAACAATTTGATGGGCAGGCAGGCTTGGGAGTGAAAGAAGACCCGCGGCGCACTCGTCTGGGGGTCATTCTGCGTAAGCTCAGTCTCGACGAGTTGCCGCAGCT
>PMNP01000285.1 GCA_003161755.1 Ignavibacteriota bacterium
ATTGCGTATAAGTTTGGTAATAAATCGTTTCCAAAGGGAGAAATGATTGAAGAACATACCCCATCGCAAAGAGCACTACGACGACTAGGAATGCTCTTTCAAAACGCTTCATGGCGTGAGGCTGGGAAAGAGCCGCAATGAAGAGGGGAAGTAACAGATAGTAGCTATAATCTCGGGCAAGTCGGAGTGAAAGAATGAGGCTCGATCCGTAACGAATCGCAGTCAGCAAAGAGAACACAATGCTAAGCCCAGCAAGTGCGTACACAGCAACAACNNGTACCAGCACCAGAGAACCAAGTCCGAGCAGCAGGCCTACATCACTGATCTTCCCCACCTCTGGCAGATGCATGCTTTCGAGCTCTGCCAAAAACATCAATTTGTTGACGAGGATGAGAATCGATAGGACGACCCACTCGTCCCGCCTAGTTGCAAGCGCAACAAAGAAAATGCATATCGTGATAACAAAGAGAAGAATCGTCACTATGATCTCTTGCAGTGCTCAATAAGGCGCCATGGGCGTATGAAGCCCTTCGGCATTTGCACTCGGCCGCTGCACACGTCTAAGAGCGAACAAAAAGCCATTCCCCAAGAAGAGCCAATCGGCCTTCCTCGCCGAGGACAAGACCAATATCATGGCGAGATACCAATCTGAATGATCGGTATAACACAATAGTCACGATACAGATTATTGGGGGAAGTCCGAATAGAATAAAAGAGGCGGGAACTTTCGCAACCATTGCGGCCNNTCCCCGAAAAAATGATGGCAGCGGCATTGGCAATCACTGCTGCATAATACCCGCAAAGGGGGAGAAGTCCCAACAATATGATGATATTTGTAACAATATTGATCAGCTGTAGGACTATCGCTCTCCCCACCTTGTTCTTCGCGATTAAATACAAATAATACGGCGTAATTGTGCAACTGAAGAGGAGATATGATGAAACAATACCCCCGATCGTCGCACCAATAGGGGAGATGTTTTGTCCAATCCACAGCCGGGCAAGCGGATTAGCGCAAAACATGATCAAGAGGGCAGCGGGGACTACCAGCATGACAATGATTCTTTCGGCGAGCAAGAGCGCCTTCTTCATCTGTTCACGATTGCTGAGGCGGGCAAGATATGGAAATAGAGGATATGTCATCCTGCTGAACAAACCCCAGACTTGATTCCTTATTCTCAAGCCGATTTCAAAGAAACCAACTTCACGCACCCCTATGAGCTGTGCCAACAGGATTTTCGATAACGGCTCGAATAGGAGGGCAATCAGCCCTGACGCATAAACTTTCATTCCGTATGCTAACTGTTTCTTTAGGCTTCGCAAAATCCCCTTACGCCAAGCCACAAGGGAATAGGGACCCCATGCCATTCTTGCAGTTAAAGCGGAAAGAACAAACCAGGCACAAGCTGCAACCAATGCCACATAACCGATGGCCATGAGAGAATAGCCTGCAGAGACAACGACGATGAGCGGGATCCAGTAGACAAGGTTATAGACGATTTGGATTCCATTCGAAAGATGAATTTTTTGCAAAGAATCCAGTATTGAGATGAACGTTTGGCCAGTCATTAGCAATATGTTTGCAACAAAAAGCAGCGTTACGAATTCCACTGCTTCGGCCACAAAAGGTGTTGGTATTCTCAATACAGAGATTAGCAATGGCTCCCTCCAGACAATGCCAATAGCTGCGGCAATTGATGACAGCGTGAAGAGAACTATAAAACTGCTGGCAATGTCGAGATCAGAATCGGCACACCTACCTTGTTCCGATAGCGCTCTCACAAGAGCGCTATTTAGTCCCAAGCCCGCTATCATGTTAAGATTTCCAACAATCGACACGAGAGTAAAGACTCCATAAAATTCTGTGCCGAGTCGACCTATAATCGTCGGGATAGCTAGCGCCATCAGCACTGCGCTAACAATGAACTGCACAATCCCAGAAAGAGAACCCTTGACAATATCTTTCTTCACACTGTTGAACTCTTCTTTCTAATCACCGCTATGAAGTGGTCATTCGCCAAATCGATATAAAAGCGCCTCACCAATTTCGAGTCGGCTGGAAGGACCCTAAATATGAGAGCCTTTGCCACATTCTTGATGAGTATCCACATCGCAAATCCGCCATAGGCATGCCGGAAGGGATAATAATTGACAAGTTCAAGGCCGGACGCTAAACAAACTTTAGCAAGGGCCCTCTGGGAATAGNNTTCCCACTCCTGATGACCAAAATCGATTGTTGGGTCATCGCCTGCTCGATTTTGCGAAGCAGGAGCATCGGTGAATCCAGATGCTCAAGTACATCAAACAGCAGGAATATGTCGGAGCGGATTCCAAGATCGTTGACCTCGAAATAGCCGTTCTGGATTGTCGAGATCCCAAATCTCTCCTTTGCAAGTTGCACAGCAACACTTGATGGCTCATAACCGTAGACATTCATCCCGGCCATGCGGAAGACATTGAGTAGCGCTCCCATGCCACACCCAATTTCGATCAAATTCATCCCTCGGATGTCAGGGTGGACCTTTTGAATAAGCTTAATTACATCTCCAACCTCCCTCGAACGGTCGAAATCATAAATGCGAAACGCTTCTGCAGGAAGCTTGCGATAGTCCTTCTCTGCGTTGCATTTCTTCACGTACCCGCATGACAGGCATCGAACGATTCGGAATTCTCCACACTCCACATACGATTGGACTTTTGATGTTCCACAGACTTCACAGAGAGATGCCATCTGACAATTCCCCATTAAGCCGACTCTTCCCTCAGGAATACCAGGTCCGCAAAAAGGGGTCGCTTGGAGGATGGATCAAACTGGATACTCCTCTCAAGAAATATCGAGAAACCCCTACTTGCCAGGAAGTCAATCAACTCTCTTGGCTCGACCTGACCAGAATAGAAAGGTTTGAAATTCACTTCTGCCTGAACTGCGTCAATGTTTTTCAAGCGGTCACCGAATCCTTCCAACACCCTAAGTTCCGCACCCTGGACGTCAATCTTCACCAAGATTGGTCCTTTCATGTCAATCATCGCAAGCGAATCAAATCGAGAGCATTGGACTGTGATGTCCGTTTCATTTGTTGTATGAGGAAACAGTTTCTTATGAATATTTGTCATTGGCAGCAAAGAACTGGAAAAAGAGAACTCGTTGCGATGAAATACTGATTTGACGTTTCTATTGTCGAGTGCCATTTCATAAGAATACACCATTCTTTTCTTTTTCAACTTCTCACGAATCTGCATCATATTTTCAGGTATGGGCTCGAATGCAAAGAGAGAAGCTTCTGGGAAGACCTCCAATGCTGCATAACTGTATTCACCGACGGCAGCACCGACATCAATGATAGTACGAAATGAGAGGCCAAGGACTTTCTTCAGATAAAGCAAATCCTTCATAAAATCTCTATTAGCTCCTGACATCAGGCTCGAAACGAGTTCAGGATACTCGACGATATTCAAAAGGCGGCGCATATTTTCAACTGCAAATTGTCGTATCATTGGTTTAGAGATGGGTTTATCATGATGGATAGCCGCTATCGGCTGCCTGTACTTTTCGGCTAACTGATTTTTCAGTTAGCACATTGTATTTCAGGACGATTTTCGTTCTCTGTTCATTTCCAACTATCATGGCGAACATAATTGAAGAAACCGCCGTGCCTAGTGACGGGCATTAAGCAATTACTTCCTCGCGGAAATGAACATCACGGCACAGTTCAAAATATGAGTGGTAGAATCGAGGGCGGATTGAATTGCGGAAAAAGCATTGCCAATGCCTATCCTGGAGGCACTTAGCGAATGGAGTGTCACATCGAGGGTGGGTCCACGAACAACTTGAGGCATGGAGGAGTCA
>PMNP01000056.1 GCA_003161755.1 Ignavibacteriota bacterium
CCACCGTAATCCCATTACCAGCCCTGTTCCTTCATATCAACAGAAGAGGCCTCTCCAATCGCAATCTCCACAGATCGCCAATCTTACGGTATCATACAGAAATGATGAATGGGGGACCGACGCAAATATGTCGTACAACTATACAGGAAGACGGCTTGTCGCTGCGGCGCAATTGGATGGCTATGACACCTATCAGGATGGTGTTGGCGAAGTGGATTGCTCCGTCGAGCAGGAGCTCTTTGCCAATCTCACAATTGAATTGAAGCTGATCAATCTTCTCAATGCCCCTGTGGTTACTGAAATTCCGGCCGGCATCTATCTTGTCCATACGCCGCTCGTCATCGAGCGCGATTACAACAGTCTGAGGGGATCATTGGGTGTAAGCTTCAAATTGTAACCCGTTAGTTCTAAACCACTTCACTATGAACTCTTTCACGGAGACACAATGAAAAACACCGCAACGCTTTTGCTTCTGCTCGTGATCTGCGCCGCCACAGCGCAAACGGCCGTCCTTCCCGATATCCTCTCGGGATTCGTCAAAGGATCGACTGTCCCAAATCACAATTATACTGTACTGGATAGTCTCATTATCAATCCCGGCGATACACTTCAGATCGCCGCAGGCGNNATTCATGTGTTGGGTACGTTTATCTGCGATGGCACACAGGCAAACCCGAATGTGATTACGGCCCCTGCCGATCGCAGGACTGGTCCGGGGCAGTGGGGAGGGATCGTGGGCGATTCCTGCAAGCTGTGTGAAATACGATGGACAACAATCCTATGGGCTGGCGGCAACAATACCGAGGGTCATGCGTATCGGACAATTGATGTGTATTCGGATTACCAGAACACCACATCGACAATCTTCACGGATAACACGGTGATTGGCACCGTTGATGATTGCATTGGCTTGCATGGAGGAAATGCAAGCATCCTGCGGAACACCATCAAATGGTGCGGAGCACCGGACGGTGACAACATCAATGTGAAGAGCGGCACCGTCGGTGAAATCGCTTATAATGTTATCTGGGGCTCAGGCGGCAATGGCATCAAGATCAATGCCGACGTTAACCTGCTGAGGCTGACGGACATGTGCGTCCACAATAACACGATCCTTGCCGGCGGATGGCGTCGCATCGGTGAACTCGGTTATGCAATCCTCGTTGACAAGAGCGCCCGTGCGGAAATCTACAACAATATCATGGGTGATATGTACCAGGATCTCGAAATCACCATACAGGCCGACACCCTGGCTGTAATGTATGATAACAACTTGTTCTTCTATTCGGCCGACAGCCTGAAAGGGCAAGTGCGGTACTATCCAACGGACGGCGTAGGCAGGCCCGCTTCGCATGACATCTTTGATGTTGCGTCGAGCGATCTGTTTGTGAGTTACCAGCCATATTTCACCAACGACTANNACTATTTTGCCCTCGATGGAGCCAACAACTACCATGTGAAACCTTCGTCGGAGGCGGTGGGACACGGGTTTACTCCGCCAGCAAGTTGGTATAATCCTTTCTTCGGAAGCAACAATCTTCCCGGAGATGCGAATATCGGGGCGATGGGGGCAGGTTCCATTGCTGCGGTGAAACTGACAGAGATCGCTTCTTCCTTTGCTTTGCGTCAGAACTACCCTAATCCGTTCAATCCCACAACAACTATTGACTACGTCCTGCCCCGTGAGGCTCCCACTTCACTGCAGGTCTTCAATGTGCTTGGACAGTCAGTGCGAACGCTCGTCTCAGGAGTTCAGGCAGCAGGGAAACACTCCGTGCGGTTCGATGCGACAAACCTCCCGTCAGGAGTATACCTGTACAGACTGCAATCTGGATCATTGAGCAACGTCGGCCGCATGATGCTGCTAAAATAAATCGAAGATGAACGTGTGCCAATGTCTTTGATAACGAACGGCGGTGCGGTTCGGCAGGGCTGCACCGCCATTCCTTGAGTGAGTTGAATTGTGCCAACGAAGGAACAAACCATGCACCATTGTCGTCTCATACCGTTCACGCTGATTATTTTGATCATCGGCGGTTTCGCAACCCAACGATCTCAGGCAGCCGGTGAAAGAGCGAACACACGATCGCCAGAAGCACAATCGCTAACATTTCTTGTCCTTAGTGACTGGGGCAGAGACGGGATAAACGACAAGGATAAGAAGACACCGGGACAGGCCAAAGTGGCGAGCCAGCTTGGAACAACTGCGGGAGAAGTCAACGCCTCCTTCGTGGTGACGTGCGGCGATAATTTCCACGGCAAGGGAGTATCAAGCGTCACGGACCCGCTTTGGAAGGTGAACTTTGAAGAGGTGTACAGCAACAAATCGCTTATGATTCCCTGGTACATCACTCTCGGAAACCACGATTATGAAGGGAGTGTTGAAGCGGAGCTGGAGTACGCAAAGACCAGCAAGAGATGGATTCAGCCGGGACGATACTATTCATTCACAAAAATCCTCCCGGACTCAACGGTCGTCCTTTTCCTCATCCTTGATTCTTCCCCATTTGTTCAGAGTTACATCGATGACATGCGGGACGGACATCACATCAAAGGCCAGGATATCGGGGTTCAACTGCGGTGGTGTGACAGCGTGCTCAGCGCATCACCGGCAAGGTGGAAAATTGCATTCTTCCACCATCCCGCGTACTCCGCCTCCACCACTCACGGCAGTACGCCGGAGATCCAACGCTCTTTGGTTCCATTGTTTGAGAAGTATCACGTCGATGCATGTTTCTCGGGCCACGATCATGACCTTCAGCACTCACATCCGGACAATTCGACCATTCAATATTTCGGTTGTGGCGGCGGGTCTGAACCAAGGCCTGCGGGCCGTGCAACATTTACGAAGTATAGCGTTGCTTCGCTCGGGTTTGGCGTTGTGTCGCTGACTCGACAATCCATGAGGATCAGCTTTGTGAATGAGCACGGAGAGCAACTCTATACATACGACATTCGCAAGTGAGTGCTCGCCCAGGCGCTCACTCAGGGAATTCGTTTGTACCATNNATAGATGGAATGACGATTCCGAGAAAGGACAATGAAGAGGTATGAGAAGCCGACTATTGAAGTTCCTTCTTTGTATAAGTGCCTTTATTATCTCATTTGTGGTGAACAGTGCAACATCACAGTCTATGCTTCCTGTTGTTACTGACACGATCGCTGTAGGGGGGAATGGAGGATGGGATTACCTCTCTGTCGACACGGCCGCCCATCGCCTGTATGTCTCTCATTCCACCTGCGTTGAGGTGATTGATCTCGACACAAGGACCGTCATCGGGTCAATCAAGAATACATCAGGTGTACATGGAATCGCGCTCGTGCCGGAACTCCACAAGGGTTTTACCAGCAACGGCGCTAACTCTACCGTCACAGTGTTTGACTTGCGTTCCCTGGCAATCCTTCAGGTCGTGTCAATCACAGGACGAAAACCGGATGCCATAATATATGATAACCATTCCAGACGGGTGTTCACGTTTAATGGTGGAAGTGCAAATGCAACGGTTATAGACCCGGCAACCTGTGCCATCGTAGGCACTGTGGCACTTGGTGGTGCACCGGAAAGTGCAGTTGCCGATGGCGAAGGCCACATCTTTGTAAACATTGAGGATCAAAATAGCATTGTTTGCTTCAATGCGACATCACTGAAGGTGGAAGCCGCTTGGCCGCTCTCTCCGTGCGAGACGCCAACCGGGTTGTCCATGGACAGGAGAAATCGGCGCTTGTTTGTGGGAGGAAGGAATCAAATCCTGGCCGTTGTTGATGCGGACTCCGGGAGAGTGATCGCTACGTTTCCCATCGGGAAGGGAGTTGACGGCACAGCGTTCGATCTCGCAACCCACTTGATTTTCGCTTCGAACAAGGATGGCACACTTGACATAATCAGTCAAAACAGTCCGTCAGATTACGCGGCGTTTGGGCGGGTAAACACGTTGCCAGGTGCAAAAACTCTGGCGATCGACACGTCTACCCATCGCATATATCTTCCTGCTGGTGACAATTTTGCAAAGAACGTGGGAAACGGGTTGGTTGTGTTGGTTCTTAGTGAAAGGCCGTAATGCGTCATGTCACCCATGTCCAGACATCGGTTCCCTTGACAAGGCATTATTACCGATTACCGGTCAAAAACAGCATCACATTGCCCAAAATGCGTTTAACCTCTTGTTTTTTCCAAAAATGAAGGATTTATTACAGAGATGGAAATGGCACGCAGATTGAAGGAATTAGCCATATATACTCCTTCTCGTTACAGTCTTAATTGGGTCGACCATGGGCCAGCAGCAAATGCTCTTTATTGTTTTAGGAATACTTGTGGTGGGAGTTGCGGTTGCCATCGCTATTACCATGTTTACAGAGGGGGCAGTGTCTGCCAATCGGGATGCCATCACTAATGACCTCCTCGACTTGTCCGTGCGCGCCCAACAGTACTACCGACGACCAAAATCGATGGCAGGAGGAGGAGACAATTTTTCGGGGTTGAAGATGGGAGCCGNNTTTCGGCTGTTGGAATAGAGCCAAATGGGATGGGCAATCTAGTGAGTGTGGAGATGCATATCACCTCCACCCGAATGGACACGACGATTGTTGTGAACTAAGATTGCCCTGTTTCGCCTCAATAGCGGCTCCGAGCTGCTTCAACTGAGAGTTGCGGATTGCAGCTTGATATTACACAATTACGCGGCATCCCGAAAACGGAGCCCATCTGTTTTCCAGGCAGGATTTTGTTGCGCTCGCAACAGACAATTCTTTTTCAGGCACACAGAAATAAAGCTTGAATAGAGATTGGTGATCTTGAGAAATCAGGAACGGGTTACTTCGTTCGCGGCATTGTGAAGGGATTGCCGTTGATAAATCCGTTCAGAATGGTCGTCACCGCAATAATACAAACTTCTTCGTCTGCACGAACT
>PMNP01000093.1:0-6742 GCA_003161755.1 Ignavibacteriota bacterium
ATCTGGGAAACAGGCCCAAAGAAGGGCAAATTGTTCCCACCCACAACCCACTCTTCCCCACTTGTACCCCTAAGATAGGGGTTTGACTTTCAAAGTCAAGAGAAGAATGCCGTGAATTAGCTTATTTTTAGGCGCCTACGGAGGAGAGGTAACGATCACGCGAATGAAGGAGACCCGTGAAAATCCGCAAAGTCTCTTCGATCATAGAGGTATTGTCCAGTTCTTGCGGAAAACCATGGCGATAACGCAATGAGCTCACTTCCTGACGCAACCCTGATTGGTGCTCACTACCCCGGGAAATTGCTGTCATAAGTGCCTGGAACTCAGGACTATCATAAAATGCTTTGTCTGATTCCTCCGGAAACTCAGCCTCTACAAGGGTGGAGTTAATCATGACCCGCACAAAACCCAATTGGGCACCCACGAGACGTATGCGTATGACGCCCAACAACAATTCAACTTCCGGAGGCAGGACGCCAAAGCGATCACGAAGTTCGTCGGAGATTTCGCGCAGTTGCTCTTCCGACACAAGGCCGTATAATCGGCGGTACATCGCCATGCGTTCCGTGCCATTCCCCAGATAGGAATCGGGGATAAGCGCATCGACATCCGCCTCGACAATGACATCTCGTTTCCGGACGTGGGGGACTTCGTCTTTGAAGAGTTCGCGAAACTCTTCATCTTTCAATTCCTGGACGGTCTCCTCCAGAATTCTGGTGTACGTCTCAAATCCCATGGTTTCAATGAAGCCGCTTTGTTCGCTTCCCAGCAGATTGCCTGCGCCGCGAATTTCAAGATCGCGCATGGCGAGATTAAAGCCTGAACCCAGTTCGTTGAACTCTTCAAGCGCTTGCAATCGCCGAAGAGTCACTCTGGGCAGGATGGCGATAGGTGGTGTCACAAGGTATGCGTACGCCTGTACGTTGGATCGACCCACACGTCCGCGCAATTGGTAGAGCTCGGCCATGCCGAACCGGTCTGCCCTGTTCACGATGATGGTGTTGACGCTGGGAATATCCAGACCCGACTCGATAATTTTTGTTGCGACAAGCATGTCGAGTTTTCGTTCCAGAAATTCGACCATCACTTCCTCAAGTACTCGCGCCTCCATCTGTCCATGGACAGACCGAAGGCGAATCCCCGGGACCAGCTCTGTCAGTCGATCGGTGATGTCTCCGATGGTATTGATTCTGTCATGAACAAAATACACCTGGCCCCCGCGATGGACTTCACGAAGGATTGCCTCACGGATGATGTCATCGTTCCACTGAACGATTTCCGTAACAATCGGCAGACGATTCCGCGGAGGTGTGGCGATGATGGAGAGATCCCTGGCGCCCATCAGGGAGAAATGCAGCGTGCGGGGAATTGGTGTGGCGGTGAGCGCAAGCGTGTCCACTTCCGCTCTTAACATGCGAAGCTTTTCCTTCGCCGCAACGCCAAAGCGATGCTCTTCATCAATCACCAACAGGCCAAGGTCCTTGAAGGCGACATCCTTTGACGGCAGCCGGTGTGTTCCGATCACAATATCCACCAGACCGGCTTTGAGGTCCGACAGGATTTGCAGTTGCTGCTTCCGCTGTTTGAAACGCGACAGCACCTGAAGATTGACCGCATATTTGCCGACGCGATCGGCAAATGTATTGTAGTGCTGCATGGCAAGAATGGTGGTGGGAACAAGAATCGCAACCTGTTTCCCGTCGGCCACGGCTTTGAACGCCGCACGGACAGCAATCTCGGTCTTTCCGAACCCGACGTCGCCGCAAATGAGCCTGTCCATGGGGTTGGGGGTTTGCATGTCTTCCTTCACGTCACGCGTGGCTTTGGCCTGGTCATACGTATCTTCATACATGAATGATGCTTCGAGTTCCCTCTGCCAGGGCGTGTCCTCGCGGAATGCGAACCCTTCCATTCGCTTCCTTCGCGCATAAAGACTGATGAGTTCCCGTGCAATATCTTTGACGCGCGTCTTGACTCTTGTCTTCAGCCGATCCCATTCGTTGCTTCCCAATCGGCTGAGTCTTGGTTCATGGCCTTCTTTCGAGGCGTACTTCTGCAGCCTGTTAATGTAGTTGAGGTTTACGTAAAGAGTATCTTTTGCTTCATACTGCACAGAAACCACTTCCTGTTNNGCGAACACGGATTTTTCTCAGCCCGATAAAGCGTCCGATGCCGTAGTCCCGATGGACCACATAGTCACCGGGGCGGAGCTGCTGAAGTTCCTTCGGTGAAAACCCCCTAAACCTTGCGGTCCGTTTCCGGCCGTGCCGCTTGACCCTTCCGAATAGCTGATGTTCGGTGTACAGAGCCGTACGAAGATCCGGGATGATGAAGCCCCCATGGAGAGCTTCAAGCGAGAACTCGATCTGCTCAACCTGCAGCGATCCATGCTCGGATTCTCCGCGATCGTCCAGATCTGTGGTTACGGACGAGAGGAGTTCTTTCAGGCGCGACAATTCTCCCTGCCCGTCGCCGGTGATGATGATACGGTAGCCGTCGGCAATCTTCTTGAGAAGTTGTTCATGGAAGAGCCTGATGCTGCCGTTTACTGCGGGCTGGTGAATTCCTCCAAAATCAATTACGGTGCCGGCAGATCCTTCTGCGATACTCTGCAAATGAATCGAAGGATAGGAATTGAGCGTTGCAAAGACTTCTTCACTTGAGGGCGTCGCTGAACTCTGAAGAGAATGCTGATCGAGAGAGGCACGAACAAGACCGGGTTCCTCGATCACGACAACGGTGCCCTTCTGGAAATAGGAGGTGAGTGTTGTCGATTCTACGGCCAAGTCATCTGCGGCAGGAGGGGCGTAAAGGTCAGGGACAATAACGGCTGTAGAAAGTTCTTTGAGCGAGCGTTGTGACAGCGCGTCAAACTGACGAATCGACTCCAGTGTGTCGCCATAGAATTCGATGCGGACGGGCTGATCACCGGTGAAGGGAAAAACATCCACGATCCCGCCGCGGACGGCAAAATCTCCCTGAACCTCGACGAAGTCCTTCTGGCTGAATCCAAAGGTACTCAGCCGCGTCCTGAGTTCGCCCAAGGGAAACTCAGTGCCAACCTCGACTGTAAGGACACTCGATCGTACAAAGTCCGGTGATGGGACCTGAAGCCGAAGCGCAAGGGAGTGGGTTACCAGAATGCCGCTCTGTCCGGTGGCTACGGCGCGCAGGGCCTGGACATCGGAGGCGTCCCGGGAAGGGTCGCTCCCGTGAGAGTGATCACCGGCGAAGAAGGCGACGGTTCCGGGAGGTTGGGTAACGAGGAGATCATCGTGAATGCAATTTGCCTCCTCCCGATCATCGGCGATCATCACGATGGGAGCTGCAAGGTAGTCGTGCAGGGCGCCGACAAGAAGGGCTGCCATTGACCCGGGCACGCCGGTCACGCGAACAGGCGCAGCGGCCGTTTCCGTCAGTTGCCCCACGAGCGTGGTGAACTGCGCGGAGGCGGAGAGAGCAGCTTTGATTTCTTCAATCATAAATGGCCGGCAGGGTCTGAAAGTGTTGTGTCGCCAATCCCTCCTGCTATCGCAAGCGCGCGGTGGATGAAGCCATTTCCCCTCTCAAGCAACCGGCGGGCCTCAGCCGGACTCACGTGGATAAGGATCATGACAATGGCGATCTTCACCCGGCCCTCCGCCTCAATCAATGCTTTTTCTGCCTCTGCATACGAAACATTGGTCGCCAGCATGATAATGCGTCTTGAACGCTCTACGAGCTTTTCGTTGGTTTGTTGAAGATCGACCATCATATTTTGATACACCTTCCCCATGCGGACCATGGCCGTGGTGGTCAGCATGTTGAGGACAAGCTTCTGTGCCGTCCCGGATTTCATTCGGGTTGAGCCCATGAGGACTTCAGGTCCGACTTCCGGGCATATCGCCACGTCCACGTCGAGGTTAAACTGCGAGCGGGGATTGGTGGTGATAAAGATTGTGCGTGACCCGATGGATCGTGCATGGGCCACCGCGGCAACAACGTACGGAGTGCGTCTGCTTGCAGCAAGTCCGCAACATACGTCACGCGCGGAGAGATTGATTGCGCGCAAATCCACAACAGCCTGGCTGGCGTTGTCTTCGGCCCCCTCCTGAGAACGGAACATTGCTGGTGCACCTCCCGCAATCATCCCCACGATCATCGAAGGGTCGGTCCCGAATGTGGGTGGACATTCTGCAGCGTCGATCACGCCGAGCCTCCCGCTGGTTCCCGCACCCACGTAGATGAGTCTCCCACCCATGGTGAATGCATCAACGATGAGGTCGATTGCTTGCACAATGAAGGGGATCTCGTGCTCCACGGCGACTGGCACTAATTTGTCCTGCGAATTGATGAGCCGGAGGATCTGCTCAGTCGTTGATTCATCGAGGCGCCGGGACGCCGGGTTGCGTTGCTCAGTGATGAGGTTGGCGAGTTCGTTGGAGAGTTGTTCTGACACGGTCGCTCCAATAACGGTTATACAAGGAGATTACAAGGGAATGACAAGAATCTTCTTGTCTTCCCATCCAAAACTCTCCCCTTCCTGCACGGTGAGAGGAATTGTCTTCACGATCAAGGCGGGGTGACGTACACGCGCGTGGCGGATTTCCTCCACCAAGTCCCCTCCTTTCATGGCTATGAGAAGAGGAGTAGAGAGCATCTCGTCTGTACCACCATCAGTGATCGGTACTATGAAGCGCTTTGGAGCCGCAAGGGGTTTAGCCCACATAATGAGTTCGGCCAGGGGGGCAACTGCCCGGGCAATCACGACATCAAAGCGCCTTCGCCCATCCGGAGTTTTAGCAAAGTCCTCGGCACGCTGTGTGACCACCGAGACGTTTCCCAAAGGCAATTGTGCAATCACGTTGGTCAGCACCATCGTCTTCTTCTTGATGGAGTCCAGCAACGTAACATGAATTCCTGGCTTTGCAATCGCAAGAGGAATCCCAGGCAGCCCTCCACCGGTTCCAAGATCCAAGACTGCTGCCCCATCGGGAATCTGAACATAGCGAAGGAGCGAAAGAGACTGAAGGATGTGCGTGGTCCAGAGGTTTTCTGCGTCTTTGCGGGAAACGAGATTGACCTTTGAATTCCAATCCAACAATAACGCGGCATACTCCCTTAATGCCGACTCCTGCTGGGCGTCAAGAGGTGGTCTTACAGCTGAGGCCGAATGGGCAGCCAAAGGCGGGTCATCTGTCAACGCACTTTCACCTTCCTCTTGTTTCACGTGGAACATCATCGAAGGAGTGCAACCATGAGAACGGACATATCAGCCGGCGTGACACCACTAATGCGCGACGCCTGGCCAAGAGACTCGGGTCGAACACGCTGGAGCTTTTCCCTCCCCTCCGTACTGAGAGCACTTACTCGGTGATAGTCAAATTGGAGGGGTATAGCGATCTGTTCCGCCCTTCGAAATTGGGCGATCTGCTCTTCCTGCCTTCGAAGGTATCCTTCGTACTTCGCTTCCGTCTGAACAGACTGCCTCGCCTCCTTCTCGCCCCGGAGAATCCCAAGGCGGGGATTGCCATTTACGCTCGCAATGTCCAGGAGATCTTCTAAGACGATGTCAGGTCTCTTGAGGAGTTGATATGCTGATTCCGATCCATCGCCGATTGCCGCTTTCACGTTGGGAGGCACCCCCTCCTCGGCAAGGGTAACGCGAGTCTGCCGTAGAGCTTCCGTTGCCTCTGCGATGACCCTCTCTTTTCTTTGGAGCTTTGCATAGACATGTGAAGGAATGAGCCCAAGGTCGTATCCCTTTTTCATCAACCGCGAATCGGCGTTGTCCTGCCTGAGAAGCAACCGGCATTCAGCTCTCGACGTGAACATGCGATATGGTTCATCAGTACTCTTGTTGATTAGGTCGTCAACGAGCACACCGATGTATGCTTCACTTCTTTTCAAGACAAACGGCTGGCGGTGCTGGATCTTAAGAGCGGCATTGATCCCCGCGATCAGCCCCTGGGCTGCAGCTTCCTCGTAGCCGCTTGTCCCGTTTATCTGACCGGCGAAAAACAGTCCACCAATTTGCTTCGTTTCCAGGGTGTGCTTAACCTGATGTGGGGGAAAAAAATCATACTCTACTGCATAGCCGGGCCTGACCATCTTCGATTTCTCAAGGCCGGGGATTGTGGCAAGCGCCTTTTCCTGGACGTCAGCGGGAAGACTCGTGGAAAAGCCGTTGACGTAGACAACATCTGTATCATAACCCTCAGGCTCCAGAAAAACCTGGTGACGGGTTTTGTCGGGAAACCTGTTCAACTTGTCTTCAATAGATGGACAATATCTGGGTCCGATTCCTTTGATGCGCCCTGTGAACAGCGGCGAGCGATCAAAGCCCGTCCGGAGAATTGCGTGAGTTCGCTCATTGGTGTATGTGAGATACATGGGTATTTGGCGATTGATAATCTTGTCGGTCTGAAATGAAAACGGTGTCGGTACATCATCGCCAGCCTGTGCTTCCGNNTCCAGTCTTTCCGAAAGGCCGCTGGCTGATGGTTCTCCAAACCGTCCTCCCACCGTGGTGGACTCACCAGTATGCATCAGCCCATTGAGGAATGTCCCGCTGCAGAGAACAACGCAAGAGCAAGTGATTCTTGAGCCATCACAAGTTTCGACTCCCGAGATCTGGTTATCCTCTAATACGACGTCAGAAATGGTCCCGTTGCGAACAGAGAGGTAGGCCTCTGTATTTACTCGGCGTGCTGCTTCGACACTATACCAGTCGCGATCATTCTGGCACCGTGGCGACCACACT
>PMNP01000093.1:6757-15154 GCA_003161755.1 Ignavibacteriota bacterium
CCTCAATTCCAGCATGGCCCCCTCCCACTACTACGACGTCTACGTTCATTCGACCTGCCGTTTCACGTGAAACATTATGCTGGTGTCCGGGTTCGATGCCTACTTTCCAATGCAAAATTGGGCAAAAATAGCATTGAGCACTTCCTCTCGGGGGACTTCGCCAATTATCCCACCCAATTCCTCCGCAGCCTCCCTGACATCGAATACCATGACTTCGTTCGAGAATCCGCTTGAAACAGCTCTCTCAGCGTTGCGCAGGCATTCAACCGCGCGTTCCAGGGCTTGAAAATGCCTTTGCTCAGTAACCACCACACTTTCCGNNGTCCCTCACCAGTTATGGCAGAGACGCATACTCTCTTCTCATCACCGAAATTAGCGATCGGTTCTTGCACTTTCTTGTATTTGTCCCATTTACTCATCACCCAGAACAACGTCTGCCCTTCTTTCATCGTATCGCGAACTCTCTTCACCTCAGCAAGTTGAGGGGGATCTGTAATGTCAATTATGAACATTACAACGTCATCGTGCCGAATAGCATCGAGACTTCTTTTCACCCCTTCTCTTTCAGCAATATCCTCACTCTCTCTGATCCCCGCCGTGTCATGCAGCCGGAACAGCATTCCCCCAATCATAACCGCTTCTTCAATGATATCCCGCGTAGTTCCAGGATGGGAAGTGACTATTGCCCGTGATTCTCTCACCAAAGCATTAAACAGACTCGACTTGCCGGCATTCGGACGACCCACCAGAGCAACGCCAACACCTTCCCGCACTACACGTCCTGAAGCATACGTCCGCACCAGCGCCTCTATCAATTCGCGGACCATTCCGATGCGAACACCTATCTCACGACGATCCATGAGGACGATTCCTTCTTCAGCGAAATCCAAATCGGCCTCCAATAACGCACATAGGCCGATGAGCCCCTGCCTCATCTCCTTCACTCTCTGGCCAAGCCTCCCTTCAAGCTGAGCCAGCGCAACGCGACTGGCAACTCTGCTCTGGGCCGCAATTATCCCCATCACCCCTTCCGCCTGCGCCAGATCCATCTTGCCGCTCAGATACGCCCTACGGGTAAATTCCCCAGGCTCCGCATGACGCGCTCCCGCGCGAGTGATCGACTCAAGCACAAGTCCTGTTACCACCATCCCACCATGACAACCCACCTCCACAAGGTCCTCGCCAGTGTAGGAATGCGGCGCTCGAAAGACCGTGGCCAATACCTCATCAACTCGTTCTCCGTCACGGTCAACGGCGAAGCCATGATGCACGGTGTTCCCTTTCGCCGCAGAGAGTCCTGATTTCGTCTGCACCACATTTCCCACAACCTTCACAGCTTCAGGACCACTTACACGAATCACCGCAATGGCGCCAACCCCCACCGGGGTTGCGACCGCTGCAATTGTGTCGTTCTCTTCCATGTGCATCCTCAAAGCTACGAATTCGACCTGACGGACGCAATCAGCCGTTCTCCTCTTCCCCCACACAAAAAGAAGGGGCCCCAAGGGGCCCCTTCTTCAGAGGATAATGAGCTGCACACCAATCGCGCCCTACTTTACTTTCGGAAGATCCTTCGCCAATCGTGCCAGAATGCCCCCCTTCGATTTCTTCGGATCAACCTTGCGCAACGGCTCATCCTTGTGTGTTTTGTTCATCCACACCTGCTGACCGATACTCAAAAGATTNNACAAGTTCAATCCAGCCGGCAGCGCATTGAAAATCAGCGTCAGGAAGACCGGCATCACATAAATCATCGCCTTCTGTTGCGGATCGGTTACGGTCATCTTCTGCTGGACAAACGTCGTCACACCCATCAACAGAGCGAGTCCGCTGAACGCCGTGATCCCGAAGAACGGAATGGTAAAGGGCAGCTTAAGCACGGTATCCGGAATCGAAAGGTCATGGATCCAAAATGCGAAATTTGCCTGACGAAGATCGATGTTTGATCGAAGCACCGCATACAGCGCGAACAGAACCGGCATCTGCAGGGCGAACGGCAGACACCCGCCAGCCGGGTTCACGCCGTACTCCTTATACAAATTCATCTGCGCCTGGTTCATCCTCTGCGGGTCATCCTTGTACTTCTCCTTCATTTCCTTAATGATTGGCTGCAGGGCTTGCATTCGCCGCATGGACTTCATGCTCGACTTGGTCAGCGGATTCGTCACGAGTTTTATCAGCAGCGCGAAGACGATGATCACGATCCCGTAGTTTGGGATAATCATCCGCAGGAATTGAAACACCGGGATCATGATGTATTCCGCAATGGGACGGATAACCCATGCCCATCCCAGATTCATCATGTTCTGCAATCCTCGCTGATACCCCTTCAGCAGACCATAGTCCAACGGACCCAGGTACACCGTAACTTTCGATGATTCCTCGGACCTTCCCTTGAGTCCCATCTTCAAGGCGATGTTGTACGACTCTTCGACGCCGTTGTTCGGCATCGATGTTCTGTGCCCTTCAACGAACACTCCCTGTGCCTCGTTCGCGTCGGGCATCAACGCAACGGCGAAGTACTTCGTCCGGCATGCGACCCAATCCGTTCCTCCGGTGCCGTCGAATTTCGGCGTTTCACCCACCTTCGTTGCATCGATCTCCTTCAACTCGCCTGCCATCGAGGCATAACCCATTGCGTAGCTCGACTCATCCACGCTGTTCTGTTCAGCATAGCGCAGGCCGTGTTCCCACGCAATCTGGTACTCATAATTCGATACAATGTGCTCCATGTTCTGCCAGTCGAACTCCGCATCCACCGCATATGAGCCATTGGTGAATGTAAGCTTCTTCACGAGCTTGGCACTATTTCCTGCATGCAACACAAGGTTCAGCGTGTACTGTTCGGTTCCCGTCAGTTCAATCGTTGTGCCGGCTCCGGCGGAGGATTCGAAGAATAGTCCTCGTGTGTCGATCAGCCGGCCATCAGCGGAGGTGAACAGCACTGAAAGCTCTCCTCCGTGATCATAATCGACAAGCTGCACTGGTTTGTAGTCCCATGTTTTGAACTTTGTCAGCTCGAACTGCCGGATCAGTCCGCCGCGTGTGGCGATCACCGCAGTGTAGAGGCTTGTCTTAATGGTAACGACGCCGTCGACGCCCTTCGCATCTGCGGCAAAAAATGCGCCCCAACGAACGTCGGAATTCTCCGGCGCCGCAACAGGAATGATTGTCTCTACCGTTGTGTCCGGCTTGCGCTGAGTGGCAATCGTCGTATCGGCAGTGCTTCGGTTGACGGGCCGGGGAGGTGGCGTAATAAACCACATCCACACGACGAGGAGAATCCCAATCAGTACGAACCCGATAATCGATGATTTGTTTTCCATGAAACACTCCGCTTCACAAAATGAATGTCACGCTGGGTCATAACCGCCGCGATGGAACGGATGGCAACGGGCAATGCGTTTGAGTCCCCTCCAAAGCCCGTCTGCTGCACCATATTTCTCGACGGCTTCAATCATATACGCCGAGCAACTGGGGGTAAAGCGGCAGGTATTGGGAGGGAGGAGAGGTGACAGTACAATCTGATAGCCGCGAACCAACGCGANNAACGCATGTCTTCCCGTGCATCGAAACACAAAGATCATTTTCACTGACCTCCGCACATCCGCACACGATGCACGCACGAACACGTGTTCCTGCCTGAACGCTTCCCGCATCAAGCGTCTCACCCTGTTTCTCTTCACGGCATTGCCTGCCCGACGAGGTACGGCAAAACCGACAGCCAACCGAAATGTCTCCGCGGGGTCACAGCGGAACAAGAAACGGAGGGAATCACCTTCCATCCGGCGACCGGTGGCAAAANNCGTCGCTAATCGTGAGTTTCTTCCGCCCTCTGGCCCGTCGACGTGAAAGCACGCGCCGTCCGTTCTTTGTTGCCATGCGTTCACGAAAGCCATGGGTGTTTTTTCGTTTCCTGTTGTGCGGCTGAAACGTTCTCTTCATTGCAGTGTTCTCCTCTTGATCTCTTCCAACACCATGCTTTCTGCGCGAAACTGATCAGCAGGCATCAGCAGAGTAAATTAACAAAACCGTGCCACAGTTACAATGCAGTCACCAAAAGAAAAAAAAGATTTCGCTTGCACGAGGCGCATTCGTGATATTAATTATAGTGTTGTCGTCGACTATTTTTGCTGTCGATAAAATGTGGACAACCTCTCTCTCCACTGGGTTTATCATTCTCCAATCCCTGAATATCACCATTTCCCATGAAGCGTGTTGTGAACAACTCTTGCCAGAGTCTACAAGTCCTTATAAATCAATCAACTCTTTGCTTTCGTGTTGTGTGAATATGATCTGCGTTGAGATTGTGGATTTCTAGACTATATTGGCATGTGCAAAAAAATGTGGATAACCTATCCTTATCATGTGAATAATCCTCTATCTCCTTGCCATGACTATAGATCACGCGATGACCGATTCCCGTCAGCCTACAGACACTGAAGAAGCAAGAGATGTCTGGAGAGCTTGCCTCGAGCTGATTCGTGAAAAGGTGAATACCCAGAGCTTCAAGACCTGGTTCGAGCCCATTCTTCCTCTTCATCTCCGGGCCGGTAAACTCACTGTTCAGGTGCCCAGCCAGTTCTTCTATGATTGGCTGGAAGAACATTATTACAGCATCATCACCTCTACCCTTACCAAGGTACTTGGCAAGGGAGCACAGATGGACTACGCCCTAGGTCCTGAAGAGCACCCAGCCGAGACGTCTGTCCAGGTCAGTCTTCCGCCACCCAGAACGGATCGCAAGAGTTTCCCACAACAACCCGACACGTTTACCACGTTCCTGCCGACTTCTGCCGGAATCTCGATAAACTCGAGCGTTCCCTCGTTCCAGACCTCGCTTAACCCCCGATACACCTTCGACAACTACATCAAGGGGGACAGCAATCAGCTTGCGCGTGCAGCCGCTCTTGCGGTAGCCAACAATCCCGGAGGGACCTCCTTCAATCCTTTGGTGATTTATGGTGGAGTCGGTCTTGGAAAAACCCATTTGATCCATGCTCTGGGCAACTACGCCATTGCAAACGGCAAGGCCCAGAGGGCAATTTATGTTCCCAGTGATCGTTTTACCCAGGAATATATCGATGCCGTCGCCCGTGATCGGATCAACGACTTTTCCAATTTCTATCGTAGTATGGATATTCTCGTTGTTGATGACATCCAGTTTTTTGCCGGAAAGNNCCACCAACTCGGCAAACAAATTGTTCTCTCTTCAGATCGCCCGCCGAAGGAACTGAAGGGCCTCCAGGATCGGCTCATTTCGCGGTTCCAATGGGGCTTGACATCCGACATCCAACCGCCTGATCTCGAAATGCGCATTGCCATCCTTCGCAAGAAAAGCGGGGATGACGGCATTGATATGCCCGAGGAAATCATTGAGTTCATTGCGGCAAATGTGACATCGAATATCCGTCAAATGGAGGGTTGCTTCATCAACCTTCTTGCGGCAGCTTCCCTCAGCAGCCGTGAAATTACTCTTGATCTTGCCCGGGAGGCNNATTACCATCGAGACAATCCAAAGAACAGTGTGCGAGTACTTTGATATCCCAGACGATCTCCTGCGAGCAAAGACCCGAAAACAGGAAATTGTCAATGCCAGACAAATTGCCATGTACCTGGCAAAAGAGTTGACAAACTCCTCTCTCAAAACTATCGGACTTCATTTCGGAGGGCGGGATCACAGCACTGTCATCCACGCGTATCAGTCCGTTGAGGATCAAATGCGCATCGACCAGAAGTACCAGGCCAACGTCAATCAGATTCGGCGAAGACTTCAGCTTCTCAGTAATGTTTAAACTATTCGATCGTCTTTTCTCTTATGCTGTTGTTAGCGCAATCTGTTCAAGTGTTCATTACACTCTTTTCCCGAACTGTTGTGGAGTTTCTTTTTCTTGCCTGATGTGGATATGCTGTTCGTGGAACATCTCTATAATGTGAATTGGTGTTAACTCCATGAAGAGAACTCTACCCAATTGCATTGTCTTCTGTCGTCGTGGGGATAACTGTGGATATACTCGTCAAGTGTCCACACCTTCTCTCTACAAACATCCATGATGTGATTATCCTTAACTGATGCTCTGTCGTTGGTGAGAATTCTCAATTGGACATATACACATATGCACTGGCTATAATCATCTTCTTCTTTCTATTATTCTCCTGTAAGAATAACATTATACAAGAACAGCAAGACCAAGCGAACAGATCGGCACTTCTAGTGTTTTTGACGCTTTTTTCATATATTAGAGCTGTTTACCCTCGTATTATGACCATACCTCACCGGAGATGACCATGAAATTTTCGGTCAATAGCAACCTCCTTCAGCGAACGCTGAGCAAATTAGGAGGCGTTATTCAGGCCAAATCAACAATGCCGATTCTGGAGCATTTTCTTCTGGAAACGGTCAATAATACGCTAACGGCCACAGCAACCGATCTGGCCATCTGGATGACGGTAACACTGGACATTAAGGGTGAAGAAGACGGGCAAATCACCATTCCCGCAAAACGCTTAATGGAGACTCTGCGTTCGCTCACCGACACAACTGTGGAGTTTATCGCAGATACCACGACGAATCGCATCACGGTTCGTACGCAAAGCGGCGAATATAATATGACGGGAGATCAGCATTCTGCCTTTCCCCAAGCGCAACAGTTTTCCAGCGAACATCAATTCGATCTCGATGGTAGTATCTTGCGTAGGGTAATTCAGAAGACAGCGTTTGCGGTAAGTCAGGACGACCTTCGCCCCGCAATGAACGGGGTTCTTCTCCAGAACAACAAAGGTCGCCTTCGTGCGGTGGCGACAGATGGCCATCGGCTCNNTGATGTCACCGTCAGTCAGAAGGTGACCATGCAAAAGGACGTGGTGATTCCTGTGAAGACGCTTCAGGTCGTGGGGAAATCCCTTGAAGATGAACCGGCGACCATTATGATAAGCCCCACACATATTCGGATGAAATTTCCAACGTGGGAGGTCATTTCACGACTCATTGATGAGAATTACCCGAACTACGAAAGCGTCATTCCCGGAGACAACACGAAAGTCCTCACAGCAGACCGGGATGCGTTAATCCAGACAATCAGGCGCGTGGCGTTGTATGCAAGCGCCACCACACACCAGGTGCGTTTTGATATCGCAAAGGACGAATTGCGCGTTGCTGCACAAGATATCGACTTTGGATGGGATGCGAAGGAGAAACTTCCGTGCACGTTTTCCGATACGGTTCTCATGATAGGGTTTAATGCGGCGTATTTGATCGACCTTCTCAGCCATGCGGAAGGAAAAAATGTGGTGTTCAAGTTCAGCGTTCCCACCCGTGCAGGAATCATCACGCCGGAGGAGCCGAACGATAAGGAGGACCTCCTTATGCTTGTCATGCCCGTTCGGTTGAATTCNNGATTGGTTCTCTTATTCGCGGCCCCGTCCACGACGGGGCTGCATCGTTCATGGAGCCCGGCCTCACGGCCGGATCGTCTGATGATCATCAGACAGATTACGCTGAACAATTTTCGCAACCATGAACACTCCCATGTGTCTCCCGGTGAGGGGATTAATCTCCTTCTTGGCAGAAACGGACAGGGTAAGACGAATGTCATTGAAGCCGTGTCCTATCTCGGGCTGACAAAAAGTTTCTATGCTGTCTCTGACATGCACGTACTGCGCATTGGAGAGCAGGGTTTTTCTGTTGAAGGAAGGATGTGCGCTGATGGAGGACTGGAAAGCACCATACGGGTTACGTACTCCAAAGAGCCGCCTTGTAAGCAGGTTCTGATCAATGGAATACATCCTGAGTCGCTCAGCAGTGTGATTGGACGCTTTCCCGTCGTGATTCTCTCTCCCGAACATGGAAGCATTACCTCGGGTGGACCGGGCGAACGGCGGCGTTTCATGGATATCACGTTGTCGCAGATCAGCGGCGCGTATCTGGACGACCTGATGCAGTACCGAAAAGCACTGCGTCACCGTAACAGACTTCTCACTGAGTATCGAACCGGGCAGCGGGAGATTCGCTCACTGCTCGACCCATGGAGCGAGAGTCTGGTCCAACTCGGCGCGCGGATTACAGCACGAAGGCTCGCGTTCGTGGAGGAATTCCGCACGTACCTCGCCAACGTGCATGCCGACCTGGTCGGCGGGTCGGAAAAGGCAGAAATCCACTACGAGGCGTTTGTTGAACTTGAAGCCGGAACACCAACAGACGAGATCGCCCGTTTGATGCGACAGGAGCTGCAGCGGCATGAATCGGATGAACTGAGACGCGGCGCTTCATTGGTGGGTCCGCATCGTGACGATCTGCAGATCGCACTCGATACGCTTGCAGTTCAGCGGTATGCCTCGCAGGGACAACACAAGACGATCCTCGTAGCGATGAAAATCGCGGAGCACGCTTACCTCTGC
>PMNP01000093.1:15181-15357 GCA_003161755.1 Ignavibacteriota bacterium
GCGCTCCAGAAGCTCGCCAAGGCTCTCGGGATCGAGAAGACGCTGGACGAGTACAACGTCATTGAAGCGTGGCCCGCGGTGGTGGGAGAACGCATTGCCGCAGTGGCGTCGGCAGAGCGCATCGATAACGGCGTCTTGTTTGTCAAGGTGTCGACCGCGCCGTGGCGCGCGGAACT
>PMNP01000099.1 GCA_003161755.1 Ignavibacteriota bacterium
TCTCGAGGACAATCCTGGCATGGTACTCCACGTTTGCCGCGGAGCTCACCCGCATCGTCAGATCGACCAGATAGGATTCGCCTCCCAGCTTCTCAAGTTGTCCACGCCTGCGAAGCTCCTCGGCCACGGTAATGCAATCGGCCGGCTCGCTCCGTTCGAACAACGCCACGATGGCCTGGTACACCATCCGATTGCGGTCGGAGTGGAACGCTTCTTCTTCAAGGACTTCAATCACTTTCGGAATAGAGTCCTTTTCCAGGAGCATGGCCCCCAGTATCTGCTCCTCGATCTCGACGGCCTGCGGGGGGATTCTCCCTTCAGAAGCCGTCGCGTCGACTGCAAGATCAATTCCCCTGCGAAGAACAATATCAGACATAATCGATCTGATTCCTTTTCACGACTTACGATTGACTTGCAACCCCTGACCCCTCACGGTGCAGAAGATCGTCGTGGAGCTTGCGTGCGGCCTGGACATCTTCCCAGACAGGACGTTTCCACCCTGGATTACGGAGCAACGCAGCCGGATGATACGTCACCATCAACGGCGTCCCCTCATACTGAAACACCCTTCCTCCCCTCAATTGTGCCATGGGCTCACCGGTCTTCAGGAGGTTTTCCGCAGCCGTCAACCCAAGACAGAGAATGACTTTCGGTTTGATCAGGGAGATTTGTTTCTTCAGGTAAGGAAGACAGACTTCCACTTCTTCAGGCAACGGCTTCCGGTTGTTGGGAGGACGGCTTTTCAAGACGTTGNNGCAATGTAGACGTCTTCTCGCTTGAATCCAATTGCCTCAAGGATTTTCGTAAGAAGTTGTCCGGCGCGGCCGACAAACGGTTTGCCCTGGGCATCTTCATCAGCGCCGGGAGCTTCTCCCACCACCATAAATGTCGCCCGCGGATTTCCCGTACCAAACACCAGATTCGTGCGCGTCTCCCATAATCCACACTGATGGCAATTCTTGATCATCGATTCAAGTTCATCCAGGGACGATGCCTGCTCCCATGGGTCGGCCCCTGAACTCTTCGGGCTTTGTGCAACGGTTGCGGGCATTTTCACAGGTGATCCGGATTTTGTCGCGGCATGCTTTGTGGATCGCACTTCAATTTCCTTGTCGAACGTGTTTGGGAGGGAAGCATCGATAACGAGCGTATCGCCGAAGAGATCCCGCTCCTGAAGAATGAACTGCCGGACTCGCGAGAGAGAATTCATGGCTCTGACAGGGATACGTGAACGACAACTCCTGGAGTTGGTCTATGGCAGAATAATGGAATGGAATGAGTCGAAATCTGCGCGATGAATTTCCCCACTGCAAGAATCCTGCATACGCGCAGCATTGAAATGTACCATGAATCTTTCAGCTTATCAAGGAAACGACTGCATCCAGGATCCTGTGTGCCACGTCGGTTTTCGGCATTTTTGGCAGACGATCGGCGGCACCATTCGCAGAGAGGATTGTCACGACATTTGTCTCAGTCCCAAAGCCAGCGCCTTCTTCATGGGGATTATTCAGAACAATCAAGTCCAGATGTTTTGAGGCAAGCTTCTTCCGGGCATGTTCAATGCCGTTGTCGGTTTCCAGCGCGAATCCCACGAGAATCTGGCTTGCCCGGCGCTGTTCCCCTGCCGCTTTGAGGATGTCGGGATTTTTTTTCAGCACGACGGTCAACTGATCGTTCTTGAGATCTTCCCGTTTGATTTTATGATCGAGATATTGAACCGGAGAAAAATCGGCCACTGCCGCACTCATCACAAGGATATCCGATTCTGGAAACACCTTCATCACCGCGTCATGCATTTCGTGCGCTGTAGTAACGTCGATGCGCCGGACCGCTGGCGGTGTCGCAAGATGGACCGGACCAGCGATCAGGGTAACCTGTGCTCCGCGCTGTGCAGCGGCGCGCGCCAATGAAAATCCCATGAGGCCCGACGAAGCGTTACCGAGATAGCGAACGGGATCCAGCGGTTCGTGCGTCGGGCCGGCGGTCACCACGACCCGTTTGTTCACGAGGTCCTGCGCGGAGTTNNGGAGAGAATCCCGTCGATCCATAGAGCGATTGACGCGGGTTCAGGAAGACGTCCGGCCCCGTGGAGGCCGCTGGCGAGCGGACCGGTGTCGGGCTCAAGAATGTGAACCCCTCGTGATCGAAGCGTTTCAATATTTTGTTGTGTCGCGGGATGGTGATACATATCCACGTCCATCGAGGGGGTCACCGCCAAGGGGCAGCGCAACGCGAGCGTCGTAGCAGTCAGAAAAGAATCGGCAAACCCGTGGGCAATTTTCGCGATGATGTCGGCTGTTGCGGGAGCGACGAGCATGATATCGGCCCAGAGCGCAACATCGATATGGGCCGTCCACTGCTGCTTGGGGGAATCCGGACGGTGGGGAAACATCTCGATAAGCACTTCACGCTGCGACAGCGTGCCAAGCGTTAGGGGGGTGATGAATTGGGTTGCCGCAGGCGTCATCAACACCTGGACGTCCGCACCGGCTTTCACGAATTCGCGAACCAGCAACGCACTCTTGTATGCAGCGATACCGCCCGACACGCCGAGCAGGATGTGCTTACCCGCAAGCATAAGACCTCAGTAGTTGTTCCGGTGTGTTCCGGAGGTCTACTCCTCGGTTTCGATGGCTTCTTCGTCCTTGGTTGCCACCCGATCTTCGGGTTCCCGGTAACGCCAGCCGAGCTCGTTCTGCAGCAACTCATCGAGCGCAACGTCCGTCGCTTTCGGGCGCTTCTCAAATTCCATGCTCACCCGCAGTTGATCGGGGTTAACATCGGTTTCTTCCGAATTCTCAGGCGCATCCATCTTGATGTTCAATGTTTCGATGCGCTGATTGAACTCGATCTTGTTTTCCTCGTTGATTTGCCGCGCCCGTTTTGACGTGGCAACAATCGCCTCGTGGATGTTCTTTCCCTCCCGGTTGAAGAATTCGAGGTCAATCGGTTTTATTGGCATATGTTCTCCCTTAAACGTTTACACGTTGAGATACTCTGAGACGATTTCCGAAACTTCAGTCACTGCCCGCGAAAGTTCATCGTTGACACAGGTGCAATCATACGCTGCACCGAGCTCCAGCTCCATCACCGCCCGTGACAATCGCGATTCGATGGTGTTTTCATCTTCCGTGTTCCGGGCCCGCAATCTGGCGCCGAGGGTTTCAAGATTCGGTGGACGGATAAAGATGAGTCGCGCATGGGGATAGTGCTTCTTGATGGAAAGCCCACCCCGCACATCCACATCGAAGAGCAACGGACGCTGTTCACGAGCGGCGCGATTGATCTCCGACTTAAGGGTCCCATAACAATTACCGAAGATCCTCTCCCACTCGACAAAATCTCCATCCCCNNGAATTCTTCCGTCGTCAGGAACACGTAATCGCGACCGTCCTCTTCATTGGGTCTGCGCTTTCGGGTCGTTGCCGATACCGAAAAGGAGAGTTGGGGAAAACGCCGGAGGATCTCATGCGCAATGGTCGTTTTTCCCGCACCACTCGGCGCGGAGATGACTACGAGTTTTCCATTGGGAGTGTGAGAGTCGTCCATCCGTCACTCGATATTCTGGATCTGCTCACGCACCCTTTCCAATTCCTCTTTCACATGAACCACCATATGGGCAATTCCGGCATCCGAAGATTTCGAGCCGATGGTGTTCACTTCCCGGTTCATCTCTTGCAACAGAAAATTGAGTTTACGCCCGGCTGAATCCGTATCGCCGAATGACTCGAGGAAGAACTTCGTATGACTCCGAAAACGGACACACTCCTCGGTCACATCCAGTCGATCCGCCATGATAGCCAGTTCCATTTCGAGACGCCCATCGTCAACGGGGTTGTTTTCCATTAGTTGCTTCACCCGTTCACGAAGGCGATCGCGCTCGGCTGGAACCTGCGCCTTCGAAAGTTCTTCAATGCGGGCAATCTCCCCATCCAGCGTCCCGATACGTTCGCGAAAGTCTTTTTCGAGCTCCCGCCCTTCCTGTTTGCGCATGGTCTGGAGACTGTCGACAGCCTTCCCAATCGCCTCCTCCACAACACTCCACTCCAGTTCATCGGTACCATCAACTTCCTGCTGATCGATGACCTCTGAGAAGTGAAGAAGGTGCTCGATCTTTACTGATTCACGCAGGCCGGTGGTCTTCCGCAGTTGATTAAGGAGTTTGTGGACCTCCTTGGCTGCCGGCACATTGATTTTCAATGGCAAACCATCGTCATTCTTCCGATCAATGGTCACCGTGACGTAAATCTTGCCTCGTTGGATCTTCCGCCGGATCACTTCCTTTACCTCGTTTTCCTTTGCAGAAAGGGATCGGGGAAGGCGCGCGGATACTTCCAGAAACCGGTTATTGACGCTTCGGATCTCAAGGACGGCGGTAATTCCCTTTCGGGAAACCTCGGATCGCCCATAACCGGTCATGCTCAGAAGCATACGGAAGCCCTGTTGAGTAGATAATTCAGCACAGTATAATACCAAAAACGGTCTCCAAATGCAATTTTCCCGGTGCTTTCCAACAAGCAGCCATAGGCGCAATACGCCCGTCTTGTGAGCAAGTCCTTAACCATCAACAACTTATCCACAGAGAGAGTGTAAAACCGTTACAATTTTCATCATTTTAAGCTATATTGTGGATAACCATGTTAAGCCACTATTTNNCGCAAAGGACTGCAAGGTCTAAGAAGAACACTGCTTCGGTCTTCCCGGACTTGGATGGCCGGATTATTCGCGACGTCCGCTTGTCGACATCGGACCGAATAGTGTCAATAATATTGGATAACGGGACGACCCTTGTCGCGCTGTTATTCGGCACCGCCGCAAATGTCCTGCTCTTGAACGCTGAAGGAACGATCATAGCGGCGTTTCGTAACGACCGTCAATTGCGTGGGTTGGCGTATGCTGCTCCTGAGCGGGAAATGCTGTTTGACCTGAGCGGACTGCCGAAGCTTCCTTCCCATCTTGCCGGAACTCCCATCGCTTCTGCCCTGCGGAAAACATTTCCATCCTTCGGCGCCACGTTGACGATTGAGGCGCTGTNNACCCACAACTCTTGCGGAGGATCTTTCCCGAGACCCGTTGAACCGCTTGGGAACATCGATCCAGTCAATTCTTCTTGAAACACAACGTCCTGTCCCGCGCATCTACGAAACACCGGACGGTGACGCAGGGACCTTCTCCATCATCCCTCTTACTTATCTTGGGGACATGAAAGAGATCGTGTATGGATCGGTCCATGAAGCTGTCCGCAATTTTGTTGGACGGCGCCGTTCATTTGCGGCCCTTGAAGAACGAATGCGTCCCGCCATGCTTCATGTTCGCCAGCAGATTGAGAAGGCCCATCGCACAATCACCGCTCTCCAGGAGGAAGCAACGGGTGTTGAGAGAAGCGCCGACTACGAACGCTTCGGAACTGTGCTGATGAGCCATCTCACCTATTTCCACAAAGGAGATCGGGAAGCACTCATTCCCGTCAATGACGGAGAAATCGCTATCGTGCTTGATCCCCGTCTTTCTCCTGTACAGAATGCGCAACGGTATTTCGAAAAAGCCAAACGGGCAAAGCACGCATCGGCTCATGCAGGCAAAAGACTCGCCGAACTGCGAGAGCAGGTTGAACGGGGCACTGCATTACTTTCGCAGTTCGAACTGGTTTCAAGTATGACAGACTGGAAGAACCTCATGAAGGAACGTACTGTTGAACTGGTGGAGTTTGGGTTGGGGGACAAGGGGATTGCTGCCCCCTTTCCGTTTCGTCGATTCACTGTTGACGGCGGGTTTGAAGTCTGGGTGGGGAAAAGCAGTCAGAACAACGACGAATTGACCCTTCATCATGCACGGCCGCGCGATTTGTGGTTTCACGCCCGGGGTGCGAGCGGCTCACACGTGATCCTGCGCCTTGGTACGGGGGCCGGGGAACCCGGAAANNAGTCGCTGCCTATTACAGCAAAATGAAGGGGGCCGGACTCGTCCCCGTTGCCATGACGGAGAAGCGCTACGTGCGGAAACCCAAAGGAGCAAAACCCGGTGCAGTAACGCTTGAGCGGGAAGAAGTTATTTTCGCAAGACCTTCACTCCCCAAGAGTTCATCCGGGACCTGACACACAACTCACTCACTGTTGTCTTCCAATATTGATCATCGCCTATGAAAAAGAAACCCGTCGATCCCCGCGCTGTTGCTGTCTCCACCAGGGCAATTCACGGCAATCGGCTTCATCCCTACAAGGGACCGGTTGCGACCCCGATTGCGCAGACTTCGNNGGCGACGCCATCCGTTATGCGGCAGGAGATCCGGACGTTTTTGTGTACTCACGCTACCACAATCCCACGGTTCGAGAAGCCGAGGAACGACTGGCGCTCATGATGGGAATTGAACGGGCACTCCTCTTTTCCTCCGGCATGGCGGCCATCACTACTGCAATACTCTCCGTTACAAGGGTCGGAGATGAAGTGGCCAGCACACCATCTCTCTATGGTGGAACATACCGGTTCTTTCGCGACATTCTCCCTGATCTTGGGATTGCCGCCAGGTACAGCCCACCGGAGGACCCGGCAAATATCGGACAGGTGATAGGACCGCGCACCCGGGTTGTCTATCTGGAGACCCCAACGAACCCCACATTGAGCGTTGTCNNCATTCGGGATCTCGTATCGGCAGTTCGCCGCCGCCAAAAGCAACTTGGGACAGAACTTACGATCATTGCCGACAACACATTTGCCACAACATACAATCAGAATCCTTTCGCGTTCGGCGTCGACGTCATTGTAGAAAGCGCGACAAAGTATCTCGGCGGCCACGCCGATCTTCTTGGAGGTGTCATTGCCGGCCCGGAACCGTTCATTCGCAAAGCTCATACGCTGCTTAAGTACTTCGGCGGTTGCGCGGATCCGTTCGCCGCATATCTCCTCATTCGCAGTTTGCAGACTTTTGAACTCCGGATTGAGCGCCAGAACCGGAACGCTCTGGCTCTTGCGCAGTTCCTTGAGAAACGGCCGGAGGTACGGCGCGTCCATTATCCCGGACTTTCATCGCATCCGCATCATAAAATCGCAAAACGACAGATGACCGGGGGATTTGGTGGAATGATTACCATTGAAGTCCAAGGAGGGGCAAAGGGAGCAGCCGCAGTGTGCGACGCTCTTTGCGTTGCCGTCAATGCCATGTCCCTCGGCAGTACAGAGACTCTTGTGAGTATTCCCGTGTACTCTTCGCATATCAACATGAGCCGCGGCGAGCTTGCCCGCCAAGGAGTGACTCCAGGAATGATCAGAATCTCGGTAGGCGTTGAAGATCTTAAGGATCTGAAAGAGGATTTTACCGGCGCCTTACGAAAGCGATCGTAGCGGACGTGCCTCATGGTGGTTCAGAAGAACCCTCACAACCTGGTTGCATCCATTTCCCGATTTGGCTATATATAACGATGCAGGATTGTCCCTCTATATTCCCTTAACTCAACAAGTGAGTACTCCCATGCACTTCCGAAATCACTGGAGATTCGCGTTTGCCTTTGTGTGCAGCGCCATCATTGTTCTTTCCGGATGTTCCCCAAAAGAGCATGCTCTTGTCGTTGCCACGGTTGGGACCAGCACAATCACTCTGCCAGACTATGAAAACGAGTATCTGAAGAACAGCCCCAGCCGCGATTCAGCAGCGGCTATGACCATGCCTGATCGACAGCGGTTCCTTGACCTGATGATCAACTATCGGCTGAAGCTTGCGGAGGCTGCTGCAGAGCATGTCGACATGCGGCCGGAGATCATCCAGGAGATCCGGCAGAACAAGGGGGACTTTGCCTCCTCCTATGTTCTCGAGCAGGAATTAGTGGCCCCTGCTCTTCGCAAGATGTACGCACGACGAACTGAGTCGGTCCGTATAAGCCAAATGATTTTCCTGCTCAATGCCAAATCTACTCCCGCAGACTCAGCCAACGCACGTTTGAAGGTGCAGGCAGTGCTAGATTCCCTGAAGATGGGTATTTCCTTTGCCGTCCTCGCCCGCAACAATTCGGGCGACCCCTCGGCTGCGGAAACTGGAGGTGATTTGCACTTCATCTCCGGAGGAATGGCCTTCCCTGAATTTGAGGATTGTGCCTATGCAATGAAGGTCGGCGAAGTCAAGACCCTGACCTCGAAGTTCGGGATTCATCTCATTAAGGTTACTGACCGGCGCCCGTTCAAGGAGTCGCGTTGCAGCCATATCATGATCATTAGCAAGTCCACTAGTCCTGAGGATACGCTTCAGGCATTCACACAGATTTCCGCTCTTAAAGACAGCCTTGCGGCAGGAATTCCCTTTGCGAATCTCGCCAAAGCGCATTCCCAGGACAAGTTCTCAGCCCCTGCCGGCGGAGATCTCGGATGGCCCCGAGGTCGCAAGTATCCGTTGCCGTTTGAACTTGCAATAGACACATTGAAACCTGGTCAGACCTCGGGGATCGTTCACACTCGCGTTGGATACCACATCATTCTTTGTACCGATGTTCGGGGATGTGGAACATTCGACGAGTTGAAATCGGACCTGCAGAACTTATACCAAAAGAACCTCTTTCCGGATGACAAGAACAGGTTCATGGAGAAACTCTACCACTCCGCCGGACTGGTCTACGATTCTGCCGCTGTCAAGAGTTTCCTCGCCCAGTGCGACAGTTCGAAAACGACAAGCGACAGTTCGTGGGCGCATGCTGTCACTCCCAGCACGGGACGGAAGATTATATTGTCGGCGAAGAATCAGTCGGTCACTCTTGACAGTGTCGTGGCAATCCTCAACCAACACCCAAGTCTCCCGCTCCGAAGCAAGCCGTTCTTTGAAGCAATCGACAAGATCCGGGAGCAATTCACATGGACGGCAGTCGCAGACAGTTTTGCACTATTGTACCCCTCGTTTGCCTCTACCCTCAATGACTATAGAGATGGCGTGTTACTGTACCAACTGGAGCAGGACAATGTGTGGAACCGTGTTGCTCCGAATGATTCAATTCTTCAGAGCGTCTATGCAAAGAACGCCGAACGTTTCACGCTGCCTGCTCGGATTCAATTCACGGATTTCCACATCGCCAGTGATCAGGCAAAGCAGTCAATTCAGCAATCCCTGAAAACCGGAAAGACGATTGATCAAATTTACTTGGAAGATTCCGTTCGGATGGCACTGCCGAGCCGGTTTGTTCTGAAGTTTGGCCACAATTCCTCGGCCATGACAAAATCAATGCGCAAGAGTCTTGACAGCATCGGAGTTCAAACGAAGAACGACGATGGGATCGCCGTGAGAATCACTGCTTATTCCGACACCGGGAAGGCAGCAGCAGCGGAAGCATCTCTGAGAACCAAAGTTATCAATGATTACCTGACAAAGAAGTTAGGAATTGCTGCGTCTCCCGTAAAGGGGTTTACGCACGGAATACCTTTGCCGAACCCCGCTACCATGGCAGTGACTCATGACTCCAAAAACGATATTGTTGAAGTCTCAATTGATCAGCGCCTCGTGCTCTTCTCCAAAAAGGCTGAATCGCTTGAAATGCCCCTGGGTGAAGGATCAGACGAGAGGACTCATCGCGCCGATTCACTCACGGTTGGCGGCATCTCGGCCCCGTTTGCATTGGGTGGACTACTGGAAATCGTCAGACTCGATAAACGGGAACCGGCAAGACAGAAAACATTTGCAGAGGCTCAGGTGGAAGTCTCAGGACTCTATCAGGAGTCTGAGTCGAAACGCCTTGAAGATGAGTGGCTGCAAAAACTGCGCATGAAGTATCCCGTTGCCACCAACTCTGATGCCCTGCGAGCGGCCTTTGGTCCTCGGGCAAAGTAAGGCTTCACGCATCGTATGGCCGCTTCTGGCGGCCATACTGTTAGCCACTCCCGGCTGCAAGCGGACATCCGGCAACACCTACGTGGCGCGTGTCGGGAATGCGACGTTGACACGAGAAACCATCAACGCCATGCAAGGAGATTCCACCCTCAATCCGCAAGTGTTTATAAATAATTGGATCATTTCCGAGCTGTTGTTTCAGGAATCCGAGCGGACTGGCATCGCCGGCAGTGAGGATGTTCTGCGTGGAACCGAAGAAGCAAGGCGAAGACTGGCGGTGGCGGCCTTGCTGCAGCAGATCATCTACAGCGATACCTCCGGGGTAACGGACCAAGCGGTGGAGGAGTTTTATCAAAAGAACGGTCCCGCATTTGTCCTTCGTGAAGACGTTGCCAGTTTGAGTTACGCACTGTTTGCCGAACGCGACGCCGCGAACGCATTTCGGTCGCGAGTCATCAGTGGATCAGGCTGGTCCGATGCGCTCGCAAAGCTTCAGGAGGATACAACCGGACATGGGGGTCTTTTGCGGACTGCCAGTCATCAGTATTTCACGCGCGGACGGCTTTACCCACCGGAACTTTGGAAACTGGCAACAACGCTGCCTCGCAATGAGATTTCGTTTGTTGTCAAGACCGATAACGGGTTTTGTGTTCTCACCGTTCATGGAATCCAACGGCAAGGACAGGTGCCTGAGCTTGCTTATGTACGCAATGAAGTCCGCGACCGACTGCTGATCGAACTGCGTCGCCAACGGTATGACCGCTTGATTGACGACCTACGGGCAAAAGCCACAGTCGATATTCACGGTATACCTTCTGCAACCGAGTGAAGGATGGCTTGTATTATGAAACATCCATTGATGCTGTCGTTCATGGGATTGGTTCTCGTCGCTTCCACCGCCATAGCGCAGCAGGAAGATGTCATCGATCGTATCGCGGCTGTTGTCGATACTTCCATCATCCTCGAATCCGATCTGCGCGCACAAGAGCAGTTTCTCGCTCTTAACAACCGGATTGACCCGAACACTCCAGGGTTGCGGGACCAGGTACTGCAAACCATGATCAACGAGCGGCTGTTCATCGCCAAAGCCGTCGAAGACAGCGTTGTTGTCACCGATGAAGAGGTTCAGCAGCAACTCGATGCCGCGATTCAACAACGGGTGATGCAGTTCGGATCGGAAGCGAAACTCGAGGAAATGTACAAGATGCCCATCAGTCGCATCCGGCGTGAATACCGGGATGAGATGCGGAAGAGTCTCCTTTCTCAACGACTGCAGCAACAGCGCTTTGGCAGCGCTTCGATTGGACGATTCGAGGTCGAACAATTCTTCAACACGTACCACGATAGCCTTCCCCCTGTGCCTGATGAAGTCCAGATCTCGCGCATCGTTGTCACCCCGCACGCCAATGAGAAGACAAAAGCCGAAGCCAGACTGCGGGCACAGTTGATTCTTGACAGTCTTCATGCAGGTGCGGATTTTGTCGCCCTAGCGAAGCGATACTCGGAAGATCCGGGTACCACCGCACAAGGAGGAGATCTAGGATTGGTGCGGCGGGGACAGTTCGTCAAAGAATTTGAATCGGCTGTTTTTTCCCTGAGCGACGGTGAGATCTCCCGCATTGTCGAGACCCAGTTTGGCTATCACATCATTCAGTTAATCGCACGGCTTGGCGATGCCGTCCACGCACGCCATATCCTCATCCGCATCCCCAAGACACATGAAGGGGATTCGACCGCAATCGCTCTGTTGGACTCCCTCAAGACTGTTGCCTTGGCGAACCATAACTTTGCCGACCTCGCTAAACAATTTTCCGAGGATAAGGAAACCAATTTGATAGGAGGATCTTTGGGAACTGTTGACCTCGACCAACTCGATAAGAGCTGGTCTGCCGACGTTTCCCCGCTGAAAGACGGCGAAATCAGCAAACCGTTTCGCGTCGCAGTAGGCAACTCCTACGGATACCAGATTATTCTTATGAAGAAACGGATCACCGCGCACACAATGTCACTTGATACCGACTATCCAAAGATTGAAACCCTGGCTCTTAACTACAAAAGAAATGCCGACTATCTAAAGTGGATCGAAGAGCTTCGCAAATCGATTTATTGGAAGATCAGCAACTGAAGCCGGCGTGCTGTGGAACCGCTCTGAGAATCGGCTATTTGTGAACACACCTGCCCATACGCCATCCGATGTCGAAGCCGTAGAACGGCTAAGGTCCTCCTATGAGGCCCTCGTCGCGGAAATCGGCAAGACCATCGTTGGACAGCAGACGATCATTGAGCATCTGCTCATTTCCCTGCTCTCTCGCGGGCACTGCCTGCTCGTGGGGGTCCCCGGCCTCGCCAAGACTCTCCTTATTCGAACTCTTGCCCAGGTGCTCGACCTGAAGTTCAGCCGCATCCAGTTCACGCCAGACCTGATGCCGAGCGACATTACCGGCACAGAGATCATCGAGGAAAAAAGCGGAAGCGGGGCAAAGTCCTTCAATTTTATCCATGGACCGGTGTTTGCCAACATTGTCCTCGCCGATGAAATCAACNNACTTATCCTCTGCCGGAAGCGCAACTCGACAGGTTTATGTTCAACCTCTGGCTCGATTATCCGTCACGATCGGAGGAAATCCAAATCGTTCGGACCACGACCAGCACCTTCACTCCACAACTCCATACGGTTCTCACTGGCCGCGAGATCATCCACTACCAGGATCTTGTCCGGCGTATTCCCGTGGCCGATAATGTGATCGAATTTGCCGTGCGTCTCTCGACAATGACGCGCCCCAAATCCGATGCAGCTCCAAAGTTTGTCAACGACTGGCTCACGTGGGGCGCCGGACCTCGGGCATCTCAATATCTCATCCTGGGCGCCAAAACACGGGCGGTCCTTCATGGCCGTCATACTCCTGATGTTGAAGATGTCCGGCAAATGGCTGTTCCTGTTCTTCGTCATCGCATTGTGCTGAACTTCAATGCCGAGGCGGACGGTGTCAGTGCTGTGGAGATCGTCGAGAAACTCGTGAGTGAACTGGACCAGCATCGTATCCTTTAATCGGATCATCGCCCAGTGCCTGGAATCAGCATCGACTTCGCTGTCGCTCTCTGGGCCGTCGTCCTTCTGGCTCTCGCTGGATTCATCGGCGCTCTCTGGTTCTACCGAACGACCGTCCCGCCGGTCTCCCGATCACGCCGCGCAATCCTTCTTGGCGTGAGAATGCTGTTCCTCGGGCTTCTGCTGCTCCTCCTCTGCGAGCCCGTTCTCCATGTCCGCTTTACCCACACATCTCCCCCTGTTCTTGCCATCCTCGTGGATAATTCGAAAAGCATGAGTATCAGCGACCATGAAGGGAGCCGCCCCGAGGAAATCTCCTCGCTCATGGCAAACCCTGCGTTTGGTGACATTTCCCGCCACGCTACACTGCAATTTTACACGTTCGGTGCCCGGTTCCGTTCCTGGGAAAATTCCCAGCGCGATACGCTGACCTTCTCTGAAGGCGTCACCGACATTGCGGGGGCGCTCCATGGACTGAAACTTGAGAACGAGCAACACCCCATCAATGCGGCTCTGCTCCTGAGCGATGGCGTGTTCACGAAAGGGCGCGACCCTGCCAATGAAGCAGAACAACTGGGAATCCCACTGATTGTTGTCGGGATTGGCGATTCCTCAGAACAGAAAGACCTGGTCCTGTCCAGCGTGGTCGCAAACGACCTGGTGTACGCCGAGACCGAAACGCCGGTGAGCGCAACGGTGAAAAGCTCCGGCTTCAATCACGAGCGGGTTGAAGTGACGCTTGCGGAAGGCACGACCGTTCTTGACAGAACTTCGTTGCTTCTCCAGCCTGGAACGCAGGAGTATTCCATCGGCCTCAACTATGTTCCCAAAGGAGAGGGAATCAAACGATTCACCGTTGGCGTTTCGTCTCTTGAAGGCGAGCTGACAACGCGAAACAATCGCCGGACCTTTACCACTCGAATTCTGCGGAACAAACTCAACATCCTTGTCCTGGCTGGTGAACCATCGCCAGATATTCCAGTCATCAGGCAGACTCTTATCGAGGATCGCAATTTCTCCGTCCGTTCGTTCACTGCCGACAACCATGGCGGATTTTACGAAGGCTCGCTCTCCCGCACGCTGATCGATTCGGCTGATTGCATCGTCATGGCTGGGTTTCCAACGGGAATCGTTTCACCTCAGCTCCTGGAACAGCTGTCTCATAGATTCACGGATGATCATTGCCCTCTCCTCTTTCTCTTGGGGAAGTCTGTGAACTATCAGCGGTCTCAGCCGTTTGCGAATATCCTCCCATTCACCGTTGCTGCACAATCTCAGACAGAACAGTTGATCTCGTTTGTTCCTGCTGCGGACCAGCTTGATCATCCCATTTTCAACTCCGGAGAACAACCGGTTGCATGGACCAGTCTTCCGCCGCTCTATAGAACTGTGGGAGTCTACACAGCAAAACCGGGCGGGATAGTACTCGCGACTGCAAAGGCGGGGAACCCATATCCGCATGATCCTCTGTTGGTGATTCGTTCCTCCGGCAACGAAAGAAGTGCAGCACTGCTTGGCTACGGCGTCGGGCGGTGGCGTCTCATGATGCAAGGATCATCGCAAACCGCATCCATCCTCTCTTCGTTTCTCGTGAACACAATACAATGGCTGACAACCCCTGACGAACGCCGCCCGCTGCGCGTCACCCCTGTGGATGAGTCCATCAGTCTGGGTGAGCCGATGGATTTCGCGGGACTCGTTGCCAACCAAAACGCGCAACCTGTTGACAATGCCGAAGTCACGATAACCACCAGGCAACACGACATGACGTATGAGGGTATCCTCCGTCCACTCGGTGGAGGACGGTACGAGGGTTCACTTGAAGGGCTTCCCGAAGGAGACTATGTCTACCAAGCTGTTGCCATGCTGAACGGCACTTCGCTTGGCGAGGACCGGGGAAGGTTTTCGGTCGGAGAGTTGGATTTGGAATTTCAGGATACCCGGATGAACAGCACGCTCTTACGGCAGCTTGCATTTCGCAGCGGAGGAGTTTATCTTCCCCGACAGGAAATCGGAAGGCTGGATTCTTTGTTATCTTTGCAGCGATCGTTTACACAGCGTACCATTGCCCACACATCGAACAATGAGCTTTGGCATTGGCAGTGGCTCTTGGGCGGAATGATCGCTTTGTTGGCCGTCGAATGGGCAATGCGGAAGTTTAGTGGAATGGTGTAGCAGACCAGATCTCTGGAATCTCTCAAGTTTGACAATCGAGGATGAAACAACAACCATGGATGCTCCTCAAAGCAGCGCTTCTCGTTCCGGCCCCCAACGGAGTAGTTCCACTCAGTCTTCCACCCCACACATTGGCGAGATTCGGATGTTTGCCGGCAACTTTGCACCTCAGGGTTGGGCCCTCTGCGATGGATCTCTGTTGGCCATCGCTGAAAACGATGTACTCTTCGCTCTGATCGGAACCACCTACGGTGGCGACGGTCAGAATACCTTTGCATTGCCTGATCTTCGGGGACGGTTGCCCTTAGGCACCGGACAGCTCTCCTCCACGGGCGAGTCATATATCCTCGGTGAGGCGGGGGGAGAAGTCCACCACACTCTTGCCAAGGGCGAACTTCCTTCCCATACACATCTCCTCCAGGTTTCCTCCGGCGTCGGGACGAGCGCAACTCCGGCCAACCACGTCCCCGCAGTTGACTCCGAGGGGGTGTGCCATTACGGATCCGGCCCGGGATCAACGATGAACACTCTGGCCATTGCGTCGACCGGCGGCTCCTCTCCTCACAACAACTTGCAGCCGTTCCTCAGCATCAATTTCATCATCAGCCTTTTTGGCGTGTTTCCTTCTCAATAATGATTTGGAGCCGACATGAGCGTCAGACTCGATAACACACCAGGAACGGCAGGAAAGCAGACCACATCCGACCAATCTGAGCAGTTGCCTTCTGTTCCACGAAGAGGATTTCTTCAGCGATTGGCAGCCGTCATTGCTGGAGGAACGGCATTGTCCTTCCTTCATCAACAAGCAGATGCGGGAAGCAAAANNGCAAAAGCGTTGCACCCACGTCCGCTCCTGGCAAGACTGCGGGAACATTGGGAAGTTCTCCCTACATAGGGGAGATCCAGTTGTTTGCAGGCAACTTCGCTCCAACGGGATGGGCCTTTTGCAATGGCCAGCTTCTGAGTATCGCAGCAAACACCGCTCTCTTTTCCATTCTTGGAACCACCTATGGGGGGAACGGCACAACAAACTTTGCCCTCCCTAATCTTCAAGGTCTCGCGCCTCTGGGAGCAGATAGCCTCAACTACTATCTGGGAACTACAGGTGGCGAAGCAAAGCACGCACTGAATGCAGAAGAAATCCCATCGCACAATCATTCGATAAATGTCGTGACGGCAAACGGCACAACGTGTAAACCTTCGCTCGGCTACCATGCAGTAAACGCCGAGGGGTCGCAGCAATACTCCAACTCGGCAGGCGCGGCGATGTCTTCCTCGGCGGTTGCAGGAGCTGGGAGAAATCAATCCCACAACAACATGCAGCCCTATCTTGGTGTGAGTTTTATTGTCGCCCTTTTGGGAGTATTTCCGCCACGGCCCTAATCGTTGCACAGAACTTTCGGAGAGCTTTACCAATGAATACCAGAACACAACGAACCGACCAACCCTCGCATGAGCGCCGGGGCTTTCTCCGTCGATCTGTTGGCATCCTTGCAAGCATGGCATTTACTTCCTCATTCCTACGTGAACGCGTCTTCGCTCAAGCGGGAGAGACGGCAAAGCCCGTGAATAAGCCTCAGAGTATCGAGGAAAGCGAACCTTATCTCGGTCAAATCGCAATTATGGCTTTCGGGTTCGCGCCAAAAGGATGGCTGAAGTGCGATGGAAGCCTCCTCTCCATTCAGCAGAACAATGCGCTGTTTGCGCTTTTGGGAACCACGTATGGGGGAAACGGAACAACAACGTTTGCACTGCCTGATTTCCGCGGCCGGGTTCCCGTGGGCTATGGAAGTAATATTCTCGGACGGACAGTCGACCTTGGGGAGTCAGGGGGCGAAACAACCCACACGCTTGCACTGGGTGAGATGCCGGTTCATGCGCACACGTTAGCCGTCAACGCGGGTCCTGGCAATAGCTCAAACCCCGCTGGCGCATATCCGGCGGCAAGTCCGGAAGGAACAAAACAGTTTTCCTCAACGCCGACGACTTTTGCTCCAGATCAATCCATTGGTGCCACAGGGAGTTCCACTCCCCACAATAACATGCAGCCGTATCTTGCGCTAACGGTTATTATCGCCACTCAAGGCATTTTCCCATCGCGACCATAGGACATCCTTATGAATGCACTTGACACCTTGTTATCGATGGGCAGCCAGCCGGTGAAACGTATGGCCATGGTGATTCTGACGCCCCTCATGATCTGGATGGCCTTTCCTGCAATTTCATCCAGTCAACAGATTGTTGTTGGTGATCCGGCAACCGGCATGATCACGCAAGTCCCGACTTCTCATCCGGATTCAGTGAAAAACCTCCTGACAGGTTTGCCTTCGGTATTCGCGGTGGCGGCGGATGACACCGGTCGGTTTGTCTACTGGACAGATTTTGTCAATCCTTCCGTCAACGTCTTTGACGCCAAGTTGAGCACCGTCACCGTTCTTGCTGACAGCGCTTCAGCAGGAGTAACGCTTCCGCGAGGAATCGCTCTTGACGCCCAGAATGGAAGAGTGTATTGGAGTGATAACGGCACCGGGACTATTCGCACGTGCTGGACTGACAAATCGCATGTAAAGACAGTGCTCTCATCGTTGGTTTCACCAGGATATCTTGCGCTCGATCTGTTGCACGGGCAACTCTATTGCNNAAAAGATCATCCGCTGCGACACGTCGGGGGCGAATGTGCAGGACGTCGTTACCGGTCTCTCACAGGTGAAAGGTATTGCGCTGGACGTGGAACATGGTCTCCTCTACTTGATCGATGCAGGCACCCAGAAGCTTCAGCGCGCGGTTATCTCGGGCACGCTTCCGGTACCTTCACCGGACGTTACGACGCTCTCTGGAGCGCCGCGCGGTTTGGTGGTTGACGGGGCGACACACACGATCTACTGGTCGACGGTGGGATCACATTCTCTTTTCGCCATGTCGCTTGATACGCTTGCGCCGCACCTCCTCGATTCGGCGGGCATGGTTGCGCCGACAGGNNTCGAAGCTGTTCGCAACGGAGACACGGTGACCGTCCGATGGAACACATCGTCAGAATACCGGAGCTTTGGATTCACCGTGCAACGGCTTGACGGCATTCAGTGGGACAGCCTTGCGTTCGAGCCGGGGCAGGGTACATCCAACACGCCGCACGCGTATACGTACATAGACAACCGCGTGCCCGACAAGGATACGCTAATGTACAGGCTGAAGCACACGAGCTTTGGGGGAGGGATTTCTTACTCCGCCATGTTTGATGCGATT
>PMNP01000314.1 GCA_003161755.1 Ignavibacteriota bacterium
GAACTTTTACCCGCCTATTGTGCGTTCAATCATATAACACTTCAGTAACGCTTCGTCGTGCCAGCCACCGTGATCACCTTGTCAGTGGTAAGTCATTGTGAAAAGAACTGTTCGACAACGCCTCCTTCGCACTCAAGGTTGCTCTGAATGACACCTTTCGGAAAGCATCTTATCTACCTCTCCTATGGAGATGGTTCTCACGTGTTGGAGACGCAGTACTCTGTTTGCTCCGTCCTGAGGTTTCTTCTTCCAGACCCGCAAGATTGTGCCATTACGATCTATACCGACCATCCTGAATTCTTTGAGGGTCTTCCCGTCAACATCGAATTTCTCGGCCCGGAGCGTTTGCGAGATTGGGCGGGCCCGAACAACCATGAACACAGGCGGAAGCCGGCGATGCTGCGTCATGCGCTGAACGCGTTCCATGTTCCCACGATCGCTGTTGATGGCGACACGTATTTTGTCAGGCATCCTTCTCGTGCGTTTGCAAAACTCGCTCCCGGGCATTCCGTTATGCACATCCGCGAAGGATGCATCAGTGAGCATCCCATGTGGCGATCGTTCGTTGACCTCCGGGTTTGCGATCGATCGGGCAAGGAGTGGCATTTTCCTCCGGACACCACGATGTGGAATGGCGGAGTGGAGGGTCTCCATCCATCAGATGTCGGAATTATGGATGAGGTCTTTGCGCTGATGGATTCCCTCTACACAGAGAAGCTTTGGATTGCTGAACAGTTTTCCACGGGAAATGTTTTTTCGCGGTATTCCACGATCCATGAAACGGCAAACACGATCTTCCACTATTGGCCGGATGTCTACCGCTCAGAATTCCGCAGGGTACTCGGGGAAATAATTCCCAGATATTCCAACCTGCCAATCTCCGAGAGGATTGATGCATATTATCGTCATAGGCCTCGGCCCACTCCCGTTCGCAGAGCAAAGAAACGCATCGCTTCAGTGCTGGAAGGATTTGGGCTTCAGCGTCGTGGATGGCGTCCACGAATCAGCGGCTGAATTGTATCGTTGGTTGTAATTGCTACAAATGTCCGTTTCTCCGCATTTGCCAATTCTCAAAAATGGCATCTTCACCCCATTCCTCACCGTTCCTTGCGTTATTTCTGCCGTAAAACAACAGCTCCTTCGTGGCACACACTTTGAATAACTACAGACATCGGGACGACCATATCCCGGTTACCAAGAAGGAGTATCGTTGTGGCGAACGAATTGGAGAAGAGAGAGAACGTCAACCGACCAGGTGAGGATCGTTGGGATCAGGAAGAGGAGCATCAACTTCTTGGCCGGCTGAAGGAATCAGAAACGGCGTTCGAGGACGCGATGCTCAGGGTGTCGCGCTATTACAGCAAACAGGATGAGCCCCAGATTGCGCTCACGTTCATGGAGCGGCTTGGGGCCTGCACGACTGACCCTGAAAAGAAGGCATTTTGTTTCCTGTCCATGGGACAGCTGATGGAGCAGGGGCGTGACTACGATGCGGCGATCGAGTACTACATGAAAGCACTCCTGCTCGAGCCTTCGAACTCCTGCTCCTGGTACTTCATCCATAACAATATTGGGTGTTGTCTTAACCACAGCGAACGATTTGACGAAGCCGAAGAATATTGCCGCGAGGCAATCAGGATTGATTCGTTGCGCTACAATGCCTATATCAACCTTGGAGTCTCCCTGGAGGCGCAGGGGCGGTATCTTGATGCAGCCCGTTCGTTTGTCAACGCTATGAATGCCAATGCCAGTGATATTGAGCTCGTTCAACATCTCGAGGACCTTCTCTCGCAGCACGACGAAATCGGCTCGGGAATTTCGGAGATTCACGAGGTTATCAGGTTCTACCGGGAACGGAATGGAATGTAGTATTCGTTTCGGACGGGATTTCGGACAAACCATACAAGTGTTTCACTGAGTAGCAGAGCCAGTTGTTGCCCCATCCCCCTTCTCTGCGAGCGGCCATCGGTAGTGGGTAAACTCACTGCCGGTGGCCGCACTCGTTTTCATCCTCCGGCGGCTGTCCCACTTGCGGTCTCGGAGAGTCCCACTCCATTTGTATATCACCTCCCCATCCCGTACTTTTCTTCAAGTCATATTCTGAAACGTCACTACCCCAAAGCCCAGTCCCGTTTATGCGTTCCCGACCTCTGGCGCAAAAGCTGATCCTTTCCCTTACGATCATTGTGGTGATTGTCGAGGGGATCGCAGGCTACATCAACGTGCGGGTGCAGGAGCAGCAGATACTGGACGCCATGATTCTTGGAGCGGATCAACTTTCCAAGAGCATCACAAGCGCCACGTGGCACGCCATGCTGACCGACAATCGTAATGATGCGTATGAGGTGATGAACACTATCGCTCTAAAACAAGGGATCGATCGCATCCGCATTTATAACAGCGAAGGGCGGGTCATGTTCTCGACGGCGCCAAACGAGGCCGACCATGTCGACAAGAAGGCGGAAGCCTGCGCGCTCTGCCATACGTCGTCGGAGCCTCTCGTTGGCGTGGATCCCTTT
>PMNP01000258.1 GCA_003161755.1 Ignavibacteriota bacterium
TCACTATTGGCACCAGCTGGTGCGTTTCGCCAGCTTCCCCAATTTCTATTCTGGTTCATATAGTTGTATTGGAGAAATGCTCCGAGCCCTTCCGATGTTGGCATCGTCCATTGGGCCCCGACGGTGAAGACATTGCAGCCGCATGCGCACGCAAATGTCATTGCGGGAAATGAAAGCGTAAGAAGCAAAACGATCGCGAGAATCGTTCCCGGTCTGGTCATGAAACACTCCTCCTGTAAGTGTTGCTGCGAATACCACCTCTACAGGGAGAATGTTTTCGGCGGATGGTCGATGTCCCTCACTGGGGANNTGTTCGGTGTAGACTGTTGCTTATGATCCTCCTTCGCCAATTGTTTTCGCAAGAGGCAGCAACCCTGGCAAGTGTTTCCTGGGATGTTCTTTTGTTCGCAGAGGTTGCTGGCAATAAATGCTCTGTTAATCGAAAAGGAAAGGACCATAACGCCATCGCTGAGGCTTGCGAGGGCCAATCCAACAATGGCTGCTATGACGAGAGGAAGTCTCACGTGCCCCGAATGGAATAATTCAACGGGATGAAGACCAACAATAGGCAGTCCTTCACCACCTCCCATTCTCAACGTCTGTGAAATTGAATCAGTTCCTCCCGTTGTTAGACATGCATAGAGAGCTTGAACACGACNNACACCGCTGAAATATGCCCCCTTGATCAGGTGGTCGTGGTCCAACAGATTCGTCACATAGAGAGAAGGCTCCAACAAGGTTCCGCCCTGTATGCGAAATGTGTATCCGAGACTGAGATTGAGAATCCACGACGGTGTTGTGTGAGTCGCCGTATTCAAATCAAAAAGATCGGTTTTGTACGCGATTCCATTGGGATTCCCGTTTGTCAGGCCGGAGCCATAGATCCCGGTGAGATTGACAAACCAGTCGTCTGGTTGGTAGTTCATCCCGATGACAACTGACAACCGCTGATCATGGTCAAGATCAGTCGCGGGGCCGTCATCGCTGATGTCCAAAAAGCCTCCTGTGACTGGGCCGCTCCCATAGGCATGAATGATCGAACCGTTTAGATACCCGGAAAACGGAATGTCCTGGTTACTGTAATTGAGTCCCAGCTCAATACCAGTGGTCCTCACAAGCGAGATGTTGACGGGAGTTTTAATTGCGCTGCTGCCAACGGTCTGGTCGTCCAATCCCGGACTAGACCTCTTAAAAAAACCGTCCAGCTTTGCATGAAGTCCCGATTGGAAAGAGTGTGTAAGCACAGCTTCGTAGAAATCATCTCTTTCAGGAAGAGTCGGCGTCAGTGTGTTGCTCACATTGAGAGCAATCGATCTGAGTCCCTCGACGTTCGTTGGCATGAACAGTCTGCCATAGTAAAAATAGGCGGACGTGTTCTCATCAATGATAAAGTTCCATCTGATTCTTGGACTCACCTGGTGTTGGAGAGGGACATCCGGTGCAACATGCTGGTCGTAACGAATTCCCAGCTCGAACGAGNNCTCCCTCGACAAACACTCCAAAATCCGATCCATTGAAATCTGTAAGGATTGAAGGGCCGGAATTCCCTGCAGAATCGAATGACGAGAATTGTTCCTTTCCAGTGGTGCTGCTGAAGTTCAGACCTGTTTTATACATAAATTCGTGCGAAAGCCTTTTGTCGAAAGTCGATCGAAGACCGAGAGTCGTAAAACGTCGATCTTCGTTGAGCAGATAGCTGTGTGTGGTATCTCCCGCAAATTGAAACATCGGAGAATCGATGTTCCCCGGTGTGTACACGAGCTCGCCCTCGCGAGCATAGCCCCCAACGAACAGATTGGATTCCNNCATCGTTTGAAAACCATTGGTTGTCTCTTGGAGATCGGAGGCTATCTGCTCAACGGAATCGTAGGGGACTTGAGTAAATGTCCGGCCATAATTGAGGTTCGACGTCAGGTAGTCGACATCACTGAGGATATAGTCGAACTTGCCATACAGAAAGTAATCGAAGCCATGGTCGTGAAAGAGATTTGCAACCGGCGGATCGATGCGGCGGTCGGTTTCCTGCCGCGATCCCGAGAGGAAGTAGCCGAGACTCCCGACATGATCGCTGAACGAGAGGCTCTGACCGTTGGAATTGAGCGCGCGGAACGGGCCAACCCGTGAACCGAGTGTGTCTCCCGATGATCCCTTTGCCCCGTTGAACGCGAGATAGCTTCCTCCGTAGGTCGATGCATCAAGATGAAACTTCCCTGTGGGGACATGGTTATTCAGATCAACAACAGCCGCCATCTGTCCGCCGTACTCTGCAGGAAATCCGCCAGTGATAAAGNNTGGGATCAACAACTTCATTGAGTCCACCAAATACACCGAGGGGGACGGGCAATCCATCGACGTAATACGTGAACTCGCCGTGTATGCCTCGGATATGGACTTCTCCGGTGGGAGCCCGAGCCACGCCCATCACATTATTTTGAATAAGATCCGTCATCCTTGCCGTTGGAGGGGCATGATACGTTTCCGACTCAAACACCTGGTTCCCAGTCCGCTGATCGATATGCGAAATCGCCAATTCCCTGTTTGCCACGACTTCCACTTCCTGCATCGATGTTTCCTCGGGTGTTAATGCCACAACAACCGTATTATGCTGTAAATCGATGGTGATGGTATCGGAGAACATCTTGTACCCAACAAACCACACAGCAAGAGCATAACGTCCGGTAGGGATATCCCTGAATCGGACGAGGCCCGCTGGGTTTGTTGCATCCTGAGCAACCGGCTTTCCGTCTTGCCGCAGAAGAACATGGGCCAGCTCGATGGGGAATTGTTGTTGCGCGTCGGTTACCGTGACGCGGAATTGCATTCCTTGAGCCGTCGCGGATGGGGGCGGAGGCGCAGGCGAGGAATGGGCAGAAACAGAAACCAAGGTAATGGACAAGGCAAATAGCACGAAGACGCGATGGGACTTCATAAAGTTCTCCAAGTCGTGACAATGAAGTTGAGAGCACGCATCTTTCAAGGAAGCAGANNTTGCTGCATCTGATCCTGAAAGGTGTTGCAGACGAGAATTTGTCAGACAGGGAGAAACGGCGGAGCGCGGGCAGGTTGGTGGTGAAGGGGGATTCTTGCAGTCGCGAATATTTCAGAATTGAAAATGTGGGAAACGAGCACCGCCGCTGCTGGGGGTAGATCCGATTGCGAAAAATGACCGAGCGCAAAGAGGCAGGCAAGGCAAACCCCATGGTCACCGCCTTGTAAGACACCCAACGACCCATTGGCGGTGATGGCGGGAATTGCACGGTCAACATTAGGCACTTCGTCGGAATGGAGCCAGCCAATGGCAATGGCCAATGGGGCATAAACGAGGAGCGTTGTGATGCAAAGTGCTTTTCGAAGCCCGAGATTCGTCACTGGCTCAATTTAATAATAGTGAGGTCAACAAAGGGCCATATCTTCGCCATACCCCATGTAACTCCATTTCCAGCATATAGGGTTCCTCTCGCTCCAGACGATATGGCATGATGCTTCCCTCTATCTTGCCGCGTTTATGGTGTGCACCCGCGAAGATTGCCCGTTTTCGCTTGTTTTGAGCGGATTGGTCATAAATCCACCGTTGCGTGCACTTTTTTTCCTGGAAAATGTTCTATTTTTCCGCCGAGATGGATATAAATGCATAGTTGAAGTACCCCCTTCGTTCCTGATTGCAGCTCCATGAGCTTTTCCCCTGGTCTGGAGGCACCACAATGAGAATTAAGTTTCCCGAAATGGCTCTCCGCACGAGCGTTGTCTATGTTCTGCTGGGAGGAGTGTGGATTTTTTTATCAGACATCATTCTTGATGCCCTCTTCAGTGACGAAGCAACTCGCGCGATCTTCCAAATATACAAGGGGTGGTTGTTTGTCAGCGTGACGGGCGTGCTGCTGTATGTAGCGTTGCGCCGCCAATTGCTTTGTCGCGACAAGGACGCAACACTCCGCAAGAACGCGATAGTGGATCTGCAGGAGAGCGAACGGAGGTACCGTCTCGTTGCAGAGAACGTCTCCGATGTCATCTGGGTTCTCGATCTTTCCACTATGCGTTTGCAATATGTAAGCCCTTCCGTCGCCAGACTGCTCGGCTGCACTGCCGAGGAGCTTATGTATCAAGGTCTCTCCCTTCTGCTTACGGAAGATTCCCGTCGGGAATTCACAATGAAGTTGGTGGGCCGTCTGGCTCGGTTTGCGGAAGGGGAATCTGGCGAATATGTCGACGAGGTGGAACATCCCCGAAAAGACGGCACCAGGGTGTGGACGGAAACACTGACACGCATTGTCGCAAATAGCGCCGTTGGTCACAACGAGCTGTACGGAGCCTCTCGCGACATTACCGAGCGCCGTGCAATGGAAGCGGGCCTCAAAGAAAAAGTGAAGCTTCAAGAACAGATCGAGAAAGTGGCTGCCTCTGTTCCCGGGATGATCTTCTCACTTCGAATGGATCCCGAAGGACGATTGTGCATGCCGTATGCGAGTCCAATGATTAAAGAAATCTATGGACTCGAGCCGAAGGATGTTGCCGATGATATTACTCCGTTCATATCCCTCATTGATGCTGATGACAAGGAGCGTGTCGCCGCAGGGATTGCCGAATCAGCAAAGACGATGACGCCCTGGCATGATGAGTACCGCTTGCACCACCCTCAGAAGGGGGAGATCTGGATTGAAGGGATGTCCATGCCGCAACGCGAGCCGGATGGAAGCATCCTTTGGCATGGGTTCGTTGCGGATATCACCGATCGGAAACGCGCAGAGGAGCAGTTGAGGGCCTCATTACATGAAAAAGAGGTACTTCTCAAGGAAGTACACCATCGCGTGCGAAACAATCTTCAGGTCATATCGAGTCTCATGAGCATCCAGGCGGACCATATGAACAATCCGGAATCGCAATCGGCGTTCAGAGATAGCCGCTTCCGGGTCCGCGCCATGGCTCTTGTGCATGAAAAGCTGTACAGTTCAGGCAACCTGGCAAGTGTCCAGTTTGGCGATTATATTGAATCTGTTGTGAATGAACTCCTACGATCGTTTGGCAAGCAGGGACTTACCGTATCACTGGATCTTGATCCAATATTTCTTGAAGTTGATAAGGCCATTCCCAGCGGGCTGATTGTGGGCGAGCTTGTCATGAATGTGCTCAAGCACGCGTTTCCTGGTGAGAGTCATGGCACTCTCACCGTTGCACTCCACCGTGTGTCTGCCTCAACCGTTGCGCTGACCGTGGCCGACAATGGTATTGGATTTCCGAAAGGAGAGGACTTCAAAACAATGTCGTCGATGGGGATGACGCTTCTGATGGCACTCGTTCAGCAGGTCTCCGGCACGGTGAGTCTGGATAGGGCGGGGGGGACGAGGTTTGCTGTTGAGTTTCCAGGNNTGTAGCAGGTAGCAGGGAGCAAGAGGACCGTGGCGGGAGGATAGAAGAGGAGTGAAGTGAAAGGAGACAATACATACGATCAGCGATGCAGTATCTTGATCCTCACCGTTTAGCGCCACACATTATTCTTCTGTATTTGCTTCTTGCCCACACGCTTTGTGCGCAGGAGCAGCGTTTAGTCATCCTCCACACCAACGATATCCACGCGTCATATCTTCCTCATGTGGCGCCATGGACGACGGGNNGTGATGTTATGACCGGAACTCCGATTTCCGAGAGGAGTTTTCACGGAGCACTGGGAGGTGCACTCTTTGCAATGATGGACTCCCTCAGGTACGATGCATGGTGTCCCGGTAATCACGATCTCGATATCTCCCAGGCAAACCTCATCAACCTGACGCACCTGGCTGCGTTTCCCACGCTTTCATGCAATCTCACCGATCAACAAGGCGGGTATCCGCTCAACAATGCTCCGTACGTCGTCCTCGAGAAAGGAGGGCTCAAGATAGGCATTGTTGGGGTGATGTCGCAGGAACTCCCTGATTTGGTTCTTCAAACCAATCTCCAAAACCTTCTGGTCCTCTCTCCGGCGGAGACAGCGCAGCGTTTTATCGACACCCTGCGCGATAAAGTGGATCTGGTGGTGCTGCTGACGCATGAAGGAGCTGACAAGGACGCCATTCTCGCGCGCGCCACACATGGCGCCGACGTCATTGTCGGGGGACATTCCCACACGCGACTGAACTCCCCGCGCATTGTGAACGGCGTGCAAATCGTTCAGGCGGGCTCGAACTGTGAGGATTTAGGGGTACTGGAGGTGACATTTCGTTCGAAGAAGGCCGCTGAATACCGTGGCCGATTGATCCCTCTTTGGGGGCATGAAGGATTCCGGAAGGGATCGGTTGTCAAATTGGTTGATTCGATGGAAGCGTCACTCAAATCCGAGTACAGCGAAGTACTAGGCATTACGCCGGAGGATTGGTCTCAAAAGGAGAGGGGCGCACCGCTTGCAGTTTTCGTGGCTGAGGCGCAAAGAACGGAGGCGAGAGCCGATGTCGCGTTCATGAATGTTCATGGCATCCGCAACGATTTGCTTGCCGGTCCGATCACTAAGGGAGACCTTTTCTCCATACTTCCATTTCGAAATGTCCTGGTGACGTTTCAGCTGACCGGTGCGGAGCTGATGGAGGTCATGTGTCACGTCATCGAAAATAGAAAGCTCATTGTGGCAGCGGGCTGTACGGCGGAATGGAGGAAGGGAAAAGGGAAGAAGATCTCTCTGCTCGACCTTCGCGTCGACGGGAACGTCGTTGATCGTGAGCGTCTCTACACATGCGTTTGCAGCGATTACATTCTGGGAGAGTCGGTACGGTATCTTGGGAGATCGATTCAGAATCCCATTTACTCCAGCGTCACGGTGTACGACGTGATTGAGCGGGCGATCCGGAGAGAGGGGACGATTAGGAAACCGAAATAGCAGGGGAACAGCTTCCTTCTCCCAATCTCCAAGTCTCCCCATCCCACAGTCTCCAAGTCTCGACGATGTACCCCTGTCGTCCCCTGTCACTCCCTGTCGTCCCCTGTCACCCCCTGTCGTCCCCTGTCACCCCCTGTCAGCGACTGTCGCACGACTGTCGAGAGATATTTGAATTTCCGCATTTCTGGCGGTATATTGCCAGGTATGAAATTGCCAGCCTAAGCGTTGATGCAGGCCTTTGACGCCGTAACTCTCATTCACCTTTGCGAGACAACAATGAACCGTATTCCCCTAATCTCTGTGGCTATGTTGCTGTTGCTCATCGGATGCATGTCAACGAGCGTGTCGCAGACGGCGATCGATACCTCTGCGGTGGGTACATGGATGGGCGCAATCCAGACCGGACCAACCTCGAAACTGCGAATAATCTTCCACGTCATTGCAACCAGCGGCAAGGCGCTTTCCTGTACGCTTGATAGTCCCGACCAGGGTGCGGCGGGAATCCCCGGCGACGGCGTGACCGTCCATGGAGACTCAGTCTTCTTTGCCTTTGCTATGATTCAAGGTATGTATGCGGGAAAGTTCTCGGCAGGGAAGAATTCCATTGAAGGTACCTGGAACCAGGGCCCCGCCTCTATTCCACTCCTCCTGGAGAGGACGTCTGCTACCATTGAACTCAAGAGACCCCAGCTTCCCAAGCCGCCGTTCCCATATCGCAGCGAAGATGTTGCGTATGACAATGCCGCGCAGGGGGTGAAGCTGGCGGGCACGATTACGCTCCCCAACTCTCCCGGTCCATTCCCGCTCGCGCTGCTTATCACGGGATCGGGGCCTCAAGATCGGGATGAAACTCTGATGGGACACAAGCCGTTTCTGGTTCTTGCCGACTATCTCACCCGAAGGGGGATTGCTGTGCTGAGGGTGGACGACCGAGGGGTTGGTCAGTCTACAGGAAGCATGGAACACGCAACCACCGCCGACTTCGCAACAGATGTACGTGCAGGAATTTCGTATGCAAAGAGCCGGATCGACATCGATCCAAAGAAGATCGGTCTGATCGGCCATAGTGAAGGAGGCATTATTGCGCCGATGGTCGCATCGGAATCCAACGACGTCGCGTTCATTGTCATGCTTGCCGGTTCGGGTGTACCCGGCTTTAAGATCATTGATCAACAGCTAGGTCTCATTGAGAAGGCCAACGGCGTTCCGGAAGAGAAGATTTCCAGCGATCTCGCCATGAGCAGTAAACTTCATGCCATTGTCATGTCGCAGGCCGACAGTTCCACCAAGGCGAAACAACTGCACGACGAACTGGTTTCGGCGGCGCCGGGGGGTGGTGCCGGCCAAGAGGAACAAATCCGGGGGCAGATTCAGACGCTTCTTTCACCATGGTTCGTGTATTTTCTTTCCTATGATCCGGCGACTGCACTTGAAAAGGTGCGATGTCCCGTGCTCGCCCTCGGTGGTGACCTGGATCTCCAGGTCTTTGCCGCTGATAACATTCCTGCCATTGCCGCAGCATTGAAAAAAGGGGGGAACAAAGATGTTACCACGAGGATTCTGCCCGGCTTGAACCATCTTTTTCAACATGCAAAGACCGGTTCGCCGAGCGAATACGGGCAGATCGAAGAGACATTTGCGCCGGAAGCGTTGACGATTATCGGCGACTGGGTTACATCAAAGGTTGTTCACTAGAGCTTGGGCGGGCTGGGAGGAGATGGTTGCCCACCACGAGGGTGTTTTCGTCTCCTAGGCTTCCAGTCCCAGAGTCATCGATTGACAAAGAATTTCGGATCTTGAAGTGCCAATTTTGGATTTGAAAACCCTTGGATGGCCGGTTCGTCGATAGGGAGGAGGCGAACGTGGAGTCTGGGAGTAGTGGTTTGCACACCGCCACAGCGAAAACCTACTTTAACACCATCATCTTCTTGACAGCAACAAATGCTTTGCCTCCTGCAGCTGGCTGTGCTTCGATTCTGTAAACGTAGGTACCGGAGGCAAGATTACGGGCGTCGACATGAACGTCATAACATCCCACCGCCTGGACTTCGTTTCCGAATGTGCGCACGGCTCTCCCCAGAATATCATAAAGCATAATCTTGACACGTGCGGCTACTGGCAGGTCGTATGGAATTGTCGTTGACGGGTTGAAGGGATTTGGATAATTCTGATGTAGCGCGAACTCGCTCGGACCTTCATATTGCACGATAATCGACTTTGTGGAAAGCACGCCGGTGAGGTCAGAGACAAGGAATTTCAAGGTATCGAGGCTCTTCGGCTTCGCTGAACGGTTTGTGCTGAAACTGAAGAGGCAATCAATGTCCTTACCGGGTTGGAGGACTTTCAACTTCTGACTGGTTTGGTTAAGCTTTATCGATGAGGGAATGCTGACAGCCCGCACTTCCACGTTATTGGCCGTGAGATTGGCTGCCGTGTTAGCCACGGTGAGTATGATCTGATTGTTCTTCAAGTCCAGGCTTACCGGATGAACGGTCTGACTGTCCGCATTGGCAGTAAGCGTCACGAGCGATAACACGAGGGTGATCACGAAAGAAGCGTGC
>PMNP01000262.1 GCA_003161755.1 Ignavibacteriota bacterium
ATCGTGGAAGAATAAAGAAATACGAGGCGTTTGAACTTGCACTTCTTTTTGATAGTGCCCTCTGGCAGCTCGCGATGCATAAATCCGAACAAGGCCGGAAGCTGGGGATGAAACAACTTGATCACGCTGCCAATCTGTTGGTGACTATGTTTTTTGACGGCATAGCGCTGCGAACGAGGAAGGACTGACCTTATGCGGCAATGGAAGACTCTGTGGATCAGCGGACGGGCAGTTCTTGCCGTTTTCGCAATGGTCATCGCCAGGCCTGCAAATGCTTCGGCTGGAGTTCAAGATTCATCGCAGGCAATCACGTTGACTCTTGAAAAAGCCATCGCCATGGCAAAGGAGAACAACCGTGATGTTCTTATTGCGGAACAGGACCGGTACAAAGCGGATGCGCAGATTACCGAGGCCCGTTCTGCGGCGTTTCCGCAAATCAGCCTTGGCGGGCAATATACGCGCAATGTCATGATCCCGGTCATGTTCCTCCCTCCAGGATCGATCATCAATCCAACAAGCTCCACTCAGGTTTTCGAAATCGGGTCGAGTAATTCGTACATCGGCGGTGTGCAATTGTATCAAACTCTCTACAGCAGGAAGGTTGGAGTCGCTCTCGATATCGCCAGGACTTATCATGAGTACTCTGAACAGGCCTATTTGGCCACCACCGAAGATGTAGTCTTAAACGTCAAGAAGGCCTTTTTCGGAATTCTCCTCGCGGAAAAACTTCTCGAAGCAAACCGGCAAGGATTGGATGTCGTCAGGGCGAATTTTGAGAATGTGCAATCCCAGTACCGTCATGGCGCAGCCGCGGAGTTTGACCAGTTGCGGGCGGAAGTCCAACTCGCCAATACCGAGCCTCTCGTCGTTTCGGCCGAGAACAATCTCATCCTCGCGCAGTATGCCTTGAAGAACCTCCTGGGGATTCCTCTCGAATCGCCTCTTCGCATTGAGGGGGATTTTTCGTTTTCTCCCGTGTCGGCGGAGGATCTTGCGCAATGGCGGCAGAATAGTATTGCCGCGAATCCTTCAATTGCCGAGCTTGCACTTCAGGAATCCATCCTCGACATGAACATTAGCGTCGAGCGTGCAAACTATTTCCCCACCCTGAGCCTGGTTGGCAGTTATCAATGGCAGAGCCAGGACAACGGGTTTAGATTCAAAAATTACCTGTGGGCAAATACGCTGGCGGTGGGAGTCCAACTCTCTGTTACGCTCTTTGATGGACTGAGGACGAACGCGAGAATCGACCAGGCTTCATTTGAAAAGGAAGAAGTTCATTTTGCCCGGCTGAAAGCTGAGGAGGGTTTGAGAATTCAGATCCAGTCCGCCGAATTGAAGATGACGGAAGCTCAGAAGCGCATCGAAGGGCAGGAAAAGAATATTGCGCAGGCAGAAAAGGCTGTCCATATTGCCCAAACGCGATTCAAGAGCGGCGTGGGAACACAACTTGAACTCCTGGATACCCAGGTGGCGATGACAAGGGCTCAAACGAATTATGCAATGGCCATCTACGATTTTCTGGTTGCTAAAACTGACTGGCAACGGGCTGTCGGTGATCGCCGCTAAATCACCTGAATGGAACAGTTCAATGGTGCGTCGCTGTTGCCAGCTTCATTCCACTCTATCGATGAAAGCACGAATGAATACTCCTCACACCTCTCTCAATCTGATCGCTTCAACGATCTTCGGAATACTCATCCTGATCCAGTCCGGCTGCGGGCCATCCACGGGAAAGCAGGAANNTACGGGGTCGGGTCAAATCGTTCCCGTCCAAACAGCTATTGCGGAGCGGAAGGGACTCTCGCTTCACAAGTCGTATTCCGGATCTGTCGAAGGTGAAGATCAGGCGAACATTGTTGCAAAGATTCCGGAGAGAATTGTCTCGATCAATGTTCATGTTGGTCAGTCTGTGAAGGCTGCCCAGGTGATGATTGTGCTCGACAAGACAGGATCTTCATCGCAATTCTACCAGGCTGAGGCGAACTACCGTAACGCACAGAAGAATCTGGAAAGGATGAAGTCGTTGCTCTCCGAAGGGGCGGTTTCCCAGGAAACTCTTGATGGAGCTCAAACGGCCTTCGATGTCGCAAAGGCGAATTTTGATGCGGCCCGGGGGATGNNGGGGATGGTTGAACTCAGCAGTCCTATTGCGGGACTTGTGACTTCGGTAAATGCCAGCGTTGGTGACTTGACGAATCCGGGAACGGTGCTCCTCACAGTCGCCAAGACTGCACGCATGAAGGTCATATTCAATCTTAATGAATCGGACGTCGCCCATCTCTCGGTTGGCCAGCCGGTCACGGTCTCCTCCGAGGGAAAGTCCGAAGGTGGGCGGGAGGGGAGGATCATCCAATTGTCCAAATCCGCCGATGTGGGCTCCCGTTCCTTCGAAGTGAAGGCGCTTTTTCCCAATACTGCCGACGCATGGTACAAGCCGGGAATGTTCCTCAATGTCGACGTGAATCTTGCGACGGGATCGTCATCACTGATTGTCCCCGCCTCTTCAATCCAGACTGACGGGACCGTGACGCGTGTGTTTGTCGTGCACGGCGGTCGCGCCTTCGAGCGGAAGGTTGAGTTGGGCGTNNTAGTGAAAGGATTGGTCGAAGGCGACAGCGTTGCCACCGTGGGGGTGAACAATCTTCGCGACAGCATCGCCGTGATGGCCGGCCGATGACTCCACAATCCGGATATGACACGTTATTGGCCCGACAAGTTGCAAAGCGCGACGAACGGGAAGAAGGAGTGAAGAGCAGATGAAGCTTGCCGAAGTCTCAATTCAGCGCCCTGTATTCGCCACGATGATGATTCTTGCCCTCATCGTTCTCGGGTTGTTTTCGTATGTCAAGCTGAACATTGATCAGTACCCTGATGTGGATATCCCCTATGTCACTGCCACAACAGTGCTGCCCGGCGCAGGACCTGAGCAAATTGAATCGGATGTGACCAAGAAGATTGAAGATGCTGTCAACCCGATTGGCGGCGTCGATCATATCCAGTCGATTTCCCAGGAAGGGGTTTCCATCGTCATTATTCAATTCAAGCTGGAAATCGACGGCAAGGAGGCCGCGCAGGAAGTCCGGGAAAAAATCGCGGCAATCCGCGGCGACCTCCCTGTTGACGTGAAGGATCCGATCATCAAGCGCTACGATCCCGCAAGCCTGCCGATTATGACGCTCGCAATTTCGGGGAACCGGCCGGAGAAGGAGATTACGACATTTACAAAGGATGTCATCAAGAAACGTCTGGAGAATGTTCCGGGAGTCGGATCGGTTGACCTCGTCGGAGGGAGTGAAAGGGAAATAGAGATCGAAGTGGATGGAGCGCGACTTCAAAGTTACGGTTTGTCGATTCAAGATGTCGTGCAGAGCGTGGGCGCGTCCAATGTCGAAGTGCCTGCGGGAAATTTGATCCAGGGGAAGAGACAGCTGTTACTGCGCACGATGGGCAAATACACATCCGTCGACGATTTCAGCAGCGTGGTTGTCGCCACTCCGGGGGGCCGGGTCGTTCATCTCGCCGACGTTGCCCGCGTCGTCGACGGTGTCAAGGAACAACAAAGTCTTACCAGGGTCGATGGAAAGCGCGCCGTCGGTCTGGATATCTTGCGACAATCGGGGAGCAACACCGTCAGGGTGGCCGACGCGCTCAAGAAGCAGATCGTGCTGGTAAAGAAGGAACTGCCATCCGACATGCAGATTCTTGTCGCGCGGGACAACAGTATTTTCATTCGCGATTCGGTGAACGACGTCATCTTCGATATCCTTTATGGCGGACTTCNNACTTGCGCTTCCAACATCGATCATTGCCAGTTTCATCATCATGTATGCGTTGAATTTTACCCTCAATGTCATGTCGTTGATGGCGCTCTCACTGGCCGTACGACTCCTGATCGATGATGCCATTGTTGTCATCGAGA
>PMNP01000027.1 GCA_003161755.1 Ignavibacteriota bacterium
TTAACAGTGAATTGCAACTCTATCACGATTTCCATGTAAAGACTCCAGCCGATGGAGTGCGGATGTTCCTCTATTACGGCCACGAAATCCCGGAATTTGACGGCACTGGCTACGATGCGTCACGGTCTGATCGGAAGTTCACTGTGCAAGACTTGGCGACCGGTCTGGAACGATTTAACGATCAATCCGCAAAGTTTGACCTCCTTGTGCTCTCTACCTGTTTTGGCGGCACCCCCTACACCATCGCGACACTTGGCCCGTCTGCACGATACATCATCGCATCTCCCGACAATCTTCATTTATCCTATTTCGATGCACATTCGTTGGAGCGGCTGGATCAGCAGCTCCGGAATGACAATGTGTCTGCCTATGTGGAGAGCTTCGCGCATCATGCCTTTGATCGACTGACAGCGGATATCCAGACAGCAGTCAGCATTGCCGTGTATGATGTGGATCGGGTACAGGGATTTCTTCGCTCGGTCCGTGAGCACTATGGCATGACATTGAATACCTTGTCGGGCAATACTCAATCCCCTCTGGTTACAAATGTGCGTTGCGATTGCGCAGATCTTCAAGCGTATTCGCTTCCTACGATGTCCGAGGGGGTGAAGGTGTTCTATCGCCCGGCTAGGTTTGGAAGGGCGACACAAAAGCAGGAGCATTCAGGTTGGGAATGCTGGAGAGAAAGAAATCTACAGGGCGCAACTTTGCAAACCCAGAAGTCAAACGCAAGGTAAGTATTTGCCGCTGAGTGAATCCAAGCTCACTGCGACATACGTGTTGTGCTCAGAGAATCGGTTCGAGCAACACTGAACAATCACAAGATTCCTGGAACATGAAAGCTCTTGGCCCGAGAAATATCTGGTTGTTGCTGAAGGATTCTGCCATTGCCTGGGACAAGGACAATATCGCACAACAGGGTGCAGCTCTGGCCTATTTTACCGTGTTATCCTTGTCACCGCTGGTATCCCTGGTGATCCTGTTCTCCAGTTTCGGATTTGGTCATCAAGCCGCAAGCGGCCAGCTCGTTTCCCAGGTTCGCGGATTGATCGGAGACCAAGGCGCGGACCTCGTGCAAAGCATGATCACCAATGCCTATAACTCAGGCTCTAATGTCTTTGTNNTGGTCGGTGCGTCGGCGGTGTTCATTCAGTTGCGCGATTCGCTTAACGCCATTTGGCATGTCCAGCAAAAACCCGCGGGCACTATTCGCGCATTCCTTCGGGCCCGCATGTTCTCGTTTGCCATGATTCTGGGGATCGGCTTTCTTCTTCTGGTCTCCCTCATTCTCAGCGCAGCATTGGCAGCAATGAGCAATTATATCAGCAGCCTTATATCGATCATGGCCGGCCTGGTCAGTATTCTTGACCTCATGATATCATTTGTTGGCATCACGGTCATTTTTGCTTTCATGTTCAAGTTCCTCTCTGCCGCAACACTCACATGGAAGGATGTATGGATAGGTGCCTCAGTGACTTCGCTGCTGTTCTCAGTTGGGAAGCTCTTGATCGGGTTGTACCTGGGCAATAGTGCCATTGGCTCAACATTTGGTGCTGCAAGTTCGCTTGTCATCATCATGATGTGGGCATACTACTCTTCACAAATTGTCCTTTTTGGGGCGGAATTCACCCGCTTGTATGCAATGCGATTTGGCACCAAAATTCATCCGAATGAGAGCGCAGATCAAATTGTCACGCAGACGGTGGTAACCAAACCTGCGCGTCATTCGGTACGCGATGACCGCGACACCAAATAGTCACGGCAGGCAAACGCACTCGAATTCTTCTTTGTCGTTTATCCGGCTCATTCCTCCCTTAACCAACAAAGTGGGATTAACTACTCTTTCATCCTGTTGAGCGATGGTCTTCCCTCTCTACTCTCTCTATAATGATACATGTCGATTCCGGCTTGAACATCTCTAGGAGGGAATCATGGCTGCCTTCTCGCGATACCGAACGNNACGAGGTATTTCTCACACGTCGTCACTTCTGTCGTTGTGGGCGCTTGTCTTGCCATTCTTCCTGCAGCTTGTCAACAAAACGAGGATAATGTCGAAGGTGCCGCTCAAATTCTCAAGGAAACCACGAGAGAGATCAAGATCGAGTGGAAGGCAGACTGGCTGGCAGCCAAGCGTAACAATGACAAGGTCATCGCTGAGAACGAGCTGCGCATCATTGAACTCCGTAAAGAGGTAAACAACGTCGATGCCCGTTCTCAGGCAAAATACATACCCCGTATTAACGACCTCGAGCGAAGAAACAACGAACTTCGCGATCGGGTGAACACCTATAAGGACCAGGGAGACAAAAAGTGGCAGGAGTTCAAAAAGGACGTACGGCGGGATATGGCTGACCTGAAGTCGTCTCTGAAGATCATCACCATCAAGCGAAGCTGACCGGGACTGACGACACAACGTGTGTCGTGATGTACGAAAAGATTTATCAAATGAAAGAGGAAACCACTATGAGTGCAGTNNACTTGGAGCCATTATCGCAATGGCGGCGGGCGCAGCTCTCGGCGTGTTGTTCGCGCCGGACAAAGGTTCCATCACCAGGGCGAAGATTCTAAAACAGGGCAAGCGCAATTTGGAGACCCTCAAAACCACAGCAAATGAATATGCTGAAACCATCGGCGAGAGAATTGATAGTGTAAAGGAGACGGCAGCCGGCTTGAGTGACAAAGTGAGAGGTGCCATGGACTCCCTGTCCGGCCATGAACCCCAGAAGCAANNTGAGTCGTCTTTCTGCAAAGAGATTGACGCACGATCGTTGGCTACCTAAGCAAAGGACAAAGAGTTCACTCGTCAGTACGAGAGTTTTCCCCCGAAAACATCCGGATGGCAGCGAGGGGAAGCACATCCTCTCCCCCTCGCTCGTCCTGATGGCGTGATTGTCCATTGGAGAGATTCCCAGCTTCCCGGCAGATCGTTCTTAATAATCCTTGGAGGTATCAGGTGACAATGACAACGGCGCATAGAGCAT
>PMNP01000414.1 GCA_003161755.1 Ignavibacteriota bacterium
AAACCGTATTTCCGGTCGGCAATGATGTGGAAGAAAACAATCCCGCCTCTTCTTCCTTCCGCTCTAACACCTCCTTCCCAGATAATAGTCGTCGGCCCTTGATTTGCTACCCCACCCGATTCGATACGAGGTCTAATAGGACGGCTCCTAAGAGGATGTTCTTCGATTCGGAATGATGTCACTTGACCTCTCCGGCTCGGGGTTCAAGTATTTGATGTCAAGTAAATGAAGTCATTCACAAGAGTTTGTCCAACTGGAAGAGAGGTGTGATCGTCATCCCGAAGGGAGTTATCTTCGATCCGCAGTCCCGAAACGAGAGACTGTGTGCTCGGGGTGATCAACTATTCGACANNCCGCCGACCGTGAACAGTTCTTGAAATATCTCATTTCGAGAGTCGATGCTCAATTAACCGCCATCAGTTCAGTTATTGGCATAATTACACCAATCGGTAAAAACGCCGATCTCTCAGGAGCATGGCCTCGAATGCCGATCCGATTCCGCGAATTGCAGTCGGCATGAATAGTGTGACATAGGGTACAGGAACGTCGCCTCTTGGATGTCGCGCTTCAATTTAGCCAGCACGGCGATGTGTCGTCACTGTTCTTTGCAGATCGTGGTCGAATAGTAGCAATGAGCAGTGGTGTCATCCTCCCCATCNNTGGGAGTATTCCTCAGCTTGTACGCAAATGCAGCCGTTTGCGAAACTTGAATGGCCGATGTATTTTATCAGAGGGTACTTCATTGTTCTTTGAAGGTAGCAGTCGGACTCCAGCGAAGACAGGTCAACTGCTCATCCTCTCCTGATCGCCTTCCGGACGATGGAAGTCCAAAGGTAATCTCAGAACCAATATTCAATTTCAATTGTCCGAGGTGTCGGAAGGCGATGTTAACGTTGATTTGCTCCCTTCCATGACACGATCTCGCTGGCATCGAATCCCGATTGGACACTCCGATTCGNNTCGACGGACATTTCTCAAATAGCAACAGCTCAATACACGGACGCCCCGCCGTCTATCAAAACGGCCGCCTGAACCCTCGAATTGGAAGGGCTTACTCTGGAATCAACTTCGCCAGGAAGATAGTAATGGCTACTGCATTAGTGGGACTCCTGTTGGTAGTTTTCATTGGTTGTCAAGACCAAGGGATTGCCCCGATCCGTGACAGCACAGTGGCATCTTGGTCAGTCGTCCCCGAACTCGCCAATGTTGATTCACGATATATGGTAGAACATGGTGGAATCATCTACCTTGTTGGCGTCCGGCTCANNTCAGAACACAAGTGTGGGATTTGGGCCCGTCCACTTTTCAAGCCGATTCCCTTTTTGTCCTGAGTGACAGTATTTACGTCATGTCTCGAAATGGCGCAAATCTTAGAGCACTTTCGATGCCTGACGGACTTCTCGATGTAAATGCCGACGGGGATGCGGTCTTTCAAGGACCCAATTTGTATGCGATGCAGACTTTTTACGGAAATGCTCTTCAAACATTCAGAATAAATACCGATGGCTCAAACTCAGAGATATTTCCCCTAAGTGGAAGGTCCTATGCCGGAGCAAAGTTCTTTAAGACAACAATCAGGGGAATCGACCGAATCTTCGTGCGCCCGCACTGGGCGGCTGGAGGGTTTTTCGAATTCAAAAACGAGAACTTCATCTCGATGACAAACGGATTGAATTCAGACCAATTGCTGTCTTCACCAACAAATGCAATGGCAACAAAAGGTGATACATTGTTCGCAGGTTTCAATTCGCCCGGGGAAATATGCACCTTTGAAGGGGATCATTGGGAGATCTACGGAGACACGCTGCCTTATTCAAAGGCAGCATATTCAGTTACTCCCACGTTGAGGACCCAGCCAACAGCGATCGCCTTCGCGCGGAATCGAATGTTTGTTGCCACTCATTGTCTCGGAGTGCTAGAGTGGACCGACGGCGGATGGGTTCAGAGGTCAATGGGACTAGCTCCAGGGTTCATACCTGGCATTTCGGAGCGTGACTTATATGCCCCCATTCCAATCCTGCAGTATTTCAAAGGGATTCTGATCGCGGCCTATGGGAAGCCAGGGTATGCTCCGTGGGGCGGTCAGGGCGTGTACATCCTACATCTCGAGGGGCTGGCAAAATGAAGCAAAGAAACCGACAGGCGATCACGCAAAAAATAACCAGGGCGGTGCTTCTGACACCCTCCTGGCGTGCACAAGACAAGAACATCGAGGGTAGCAATTCGTCGCATGGGGACGAGATCATCCTGGGCAACAGGACGGTACCGAAGAGTGGCTTTACCGTGCATTAACTCGCCGACGTAGTTTTGTCATCATCTGTCGGTGGGTGATTCCTTTCTTTCCTGCTGCCGCTTGGATTTGAGCAACCCCGAGTCTTTCAAAGAGGTCTACTTGAGCTTTGAGACGTTCGTAATGGTCAATGGTCATGACAACCAGATCGCCTTCGCCGTTAGTGGTGAGATACACGGGTTCATCCTTCTCGCGGCAGATGGACGCTATCTCTCGTGTACGGTGTCGCAGGCTGGAAATGGACTTGATGATCGGCATTTTTGCTCCTGATGGTCAAACACAAATTAGTACCAAATTAGGATATATGCAAGAAGTCGTGGGCGGTGCACTCCCCACGGAAATCTCCCTGTGCGAGTGTTTTCATTTTCTTATTCGGCTTGATGTTGTCGAAGGACTTCAATAAGTTACTCCCGCTGAGGCCTCACACGCGTAAGGTCGCTGGTTCGACCCCAGCAGCGTCCACAANNCATGCGGAAGTCTTCGCAGCACATGGGATTCCGCATGTTGACCTCTGCATCAGGGGAAGTGTTGTGACAGCCTCCCCGGCCCCGGGTTGCCCCTCGCACGTTCCCATAAGCCGGCTGTCCATCCTGAAGTTCGTCGACGTGATAATTGATGTCGAGGTTTCGTCCATCCCACCTCAGAAAGTTGACCTCGGAGAAACAGCGCGGCACTCATTCTGAGGGACAATCTACTCTTCATGCAACAATGGAGCATACCATGATTCTCTTCATCTTACTCATTCTGATTATCGTGGTGGGTATACTAATCGCCTGCCTGATTCCCGGTCGAACAGCGCCGATTACTGATGTACAGGGAATACCCATCCCTGGAAGTGTTGCCT
>PMNP01000370.1 GCA_003161755.1 Ignavibacteriota bacterium
CGATGCGCGCTACAAACCGGCCTCTCTGAATTTTGGACCGCTGCCGTCGACGCCCCAGGAGAAACAATGATTGGCAGCGACATCTCCTTTCCTGTTGTTGCCTATAGCATTCTCCACCAGGGTCCGGGCGGAGCTGCATCAGCAGAGTACGGAAAGGCGGTACGCAAGATGCATTCGCGGATCGCCGAAGAAGTTGCAGTCATGGCAAAATCCGGGGCGCGTCTTGTGGAGGAGTCTGTGACGAGGGAGGCGCAAATGGTGTCAGGTGCACTGCACGCGTTTCTCGAAACTCCTCTCAAGACAGACCAGGAGGAGGTCCGCCGCATCATTCGGGATGGATTGGCTCGTGCTGCCGAGCCGATGGCAAAGACTGGCCAAGGGCGGCTTTTGAAGAGCAGCGAAGGGCGGATCGTCTTGGGTGCCTCGAAAGCTCTTGGACTCAAGGGACCATTGCAGTCGGGCAAAGCATACCTTGAGGGACTCGGCCTGCATCCCGGGGGGCGCGGGGAGATGTTCGAATCAAGTTATGTCATGGAAGGAAGCCGGGGTCTGGATATCCTGGAACATATTGTCAAGTCCCGAATCGGCATTTACAATGATCCGCACGGAGTATACGTTCGCACGACTGCCGGCCAGTTGTTTGCGGCGTACAATCTGGTTCTTTCTGCAGGCAAGCCTCCTGAAGGGGGAGAAGGGACGGAATTTTGTCTTCACTTTGAAAAACCTCCGGCAATGCAGTATGAGGAATTTCGTGCACCACTGTATGAGATCATAGAGGATGAAGCCCGATCGGAAAACAGTGGGGAGATTTCGCTTTGGCAANNAAAACTTGGATTAGGGAAGACAAAGGAATTTGTCGTTCGGGCGCTTCATGCACATTTCTCCTCCGCAGAAGCTGTGAGCCTGGCGCTCATGAAGAAAATAGGCTCAGCATTTGGGCAAATCGAGGGTTTTCAGGGGATTTTCGCATTTCCGAAGGAAGTAGTTTTCTCGTTACTTTCCACTACCTACCGTTGACATTCCAATAGCCTTGCAGTATATTCTACCACCTTCGCAACACAATTGGTTATTGCTGCCGTTCTTTCATAGTTCCAATTCATATCCCTTTCACCATCTGGAGGTACCCCATGTTGCAGCGTTGGATTATAGCGATGATCGCCATTTGTTTGATCACGGGTCTGGCATTTTCGCAGGGAGCGAAAGTCGGTGGAGAGGCGCGACAAATCGCCATGGGCGGATCAAACGCCGGTTCAAGCGTTGTGGTCAACCCGTTTCTCATCGATGACCCCACATTCATTCTGGTCAATCCGGCCTATCAGGCCCGCTATGGCAGCTACATTTGGTGGAATATTGGCGGTGGCACGACAACGGGCAACACGACCCCGGCATGCGACGGCTACGGCCAGCAGAATCTGGGTGTCTCATTCAATCTGAGCAAAGACCTCATCGTTGGTGCAACGTTTGCGTACGATCCGTCAGCCGCCGCGATTGCGAGGAATCTGTTGTCGGGTGGAACTGTTGCTACTGCAACAATTCCGGCGTTCATTCCCGATGTGGCGCGTGGCGGCGGAGTAACGGGTCCACAGACCATTCCCGCGATTCAAAACGTGTACGAACTTCTTGCGGCTCTTCGCACCGGTGCAATGGACCTCGGCTTTGGATTTACGTATGGAACATCCAAGAACAATCACACGCTCGATGTGCCGGCTGGCGGCACGAGCATTGACAACACTGCATCCTCAAGCATGCTGGGATTCAGAGGTGGTCTTATCATCGACATGGGCAGCGGATCGTTGTTTGATGCTCATGCTGCCCTTCGCCTCGACAAGGCCACGGACAACGTGACATTGTCTCCGGCAGCAACAGGTCAGGGAAGCGAATATTCCGCTTCTGCGACAGAGATCGACCTTGGTGCACGCATGCGCATGCATGTCTCGAACCATTTTAGTTTTGTTCCCTATGGCTCTGCAATACTGATCAGTGCATCGCCGCAGGAAGACAAGCCGCTCAACGCAGCTGCACCTATTGGGTATGACGAGAAGGTCAATATCACGACAATCGCCTTCGGGACTGGCGGCGAATACAAGAGCTCCAATTTCCTGCTTGCAGGAGGTGCGAGTTTCGTGATGATAAAGGCAAAAGGTGAAGCAACCACAAAAGCCGTTGGCACAACCCCATCGACCACCACAACCAACACGACCACCTATACCGCGATTCCTTCCTTTAANNCTTTAACCTCGGTGCAGAGTGGTGGTTGACAGACTGGCTTGCTGCCCGTGGTGGATTTTCACGGATGCTTGGCAACCTCAGCACCAAGAGTGAAACCCCGGCCGGTGCCACTGGCACTGCCACAGACGAGACAATTGTATCACAGCCTCAGAGTCTGCTCCAGCTGGGCGGCATCAACAGCACGTCGTATGAAGGTTTGGTCACGCTTGGCCTCGGCCTCCGCTTTGGGAATTATTCCCTCGATGCGACGGTCAGCGATGGCGCATTGCGCCGTGGTTTGGGCCTCCTCGGCACAAACGACAACATGAACACGTTCGGTTACATGACCATGAGCTATAACTTCGAATAGTCGTTTCATAGCTCATATTCAGATATGATCGACGGGCGGCCCGAACCACGGGCTGCCCGTTGGTGTTCTAAGAGCAATCCCCCGGTGACGTGCATCGACGCGAGCCGGGGGATTTCTTCCAATGGGGCTCAGGGATGATCCACCGTTA
>PMNP01000211.1 GCA_003161755.1 Ignavibacteriota bacterium
TTGCCTTCCATCACCGGCTTGCCGGCAAGAGGACCGATGTTCCCCAGACCCAGGACTGCCGTCCCGTTGCTAATAACTGCAACAAGATTGCCTTTCGCGGTATACTTGTAGGCATCGACAGGATTCGCGGCAATTTCACGGCACGGTTCGGCGACCCCCGGGGTATACGCCAGAGAAAGATCCCGCTGGGTTGCACAGGGTTTGGTTGAAACAACTTCGATCTTCCCGGCCCGTCCATTGCTGTGGTAGTCGAGCGCATCCTGTTTCCGTATCATGGCCATAAGAACTCCGTGAGTGATCTGCTCCCGGCAAACCTTGTGGCGAACTATGCCTGACGGAACTCATTCCCGCAAGGGTTTGGAAAATCACTGCATGTGCCGTGGAGCGTACCTGATGAGAGCCTGTATCTTGAATGTAACACCGATAGAATACATCTTCCAGTTTTTCGCAATTGTACGCTATGAATATATTCCCCTTATTCGCAACCCTAAGCCCCATTTTCACAACTCACGCAATTGTTGCATTTAAAGACCCATTTGACTATCATAAAAAAACCACGGCGTTCCACTACGAGAATCTGCCCGGACTATGGCGCCCGAAGGGAACGTAACTGCTGTTTCCTCATTCCTTCCTTCTAGCGACAGCAAGAAATACAACCGCATCAAACTCGGCACCGGGATTGTTTCCTCTCTGCTTTCCTTTTCGCTGATGGTTTACCTTGTCGCAACGGGATCTTCCCGGATGCTGGCCGATTGGTGTTCGACCACTGTTCGACACCCCTATGGTCGGCTGTTGATCTTTTCCGCACTCGTGGGCTGCATCCAGATGATTCTGACACTGCCATGTTCGTGGTATTCGGGATTTCTGGTGGAACATCGGTTTGGATTATCCAACCAGACTCTGGCGCGTTGGGCATGGGAGAAGATCAAGGAAACTATTGTTGCCGGACCGGTGGTGGCGGGAGTGCTGATGGTTCTGTATTATTGCCTGACAACCTGGGGCTCGTATTGGTGGCTCCCGCTCAGCATCGCACTAACGCTGCTCTCGGTGGTCTTTGCGCGGCTGGCCCCAATACTCGTTCTCCCTTTGTTCTACAAGCTTACTCCGCTTACGGAAGGACCATTGAGAAGTCGCATTGTTGATCTGTGCAGTCGGTCCGGAGTATATGTGAAAGGCATCTTCACATTCAATCTTAGCAAGAATACACGGAAGGCGAACGCCGCATTCACCGGAATCGGCAAGGCCAAACGGATCATCCTCGGCGACACTCTCGTGAACGCGTTCACAGAAGAAGAAGTCGCAACGGTGTTTGCGCACGAACTCGGACATTACCGTCATCATCATATCGCGATTGGTATGTCACTCGGTGTCGTGTCCACATTCTTCGGGTTGTACCTGACTTCGCTAGCCTATGCATGGTCGGTGAATTTTCTGGGATTCACGACGCTCTACGACATTGCCGCTCTGCCGCTCCTCGCAGTCTGGTTGACATTCTATGGATTGTTGACCAACCCGTTGGACAATATCCTGTCACGAAGGCATGAGCGTCAGGCCGACACGTATGCCGTCCGGGTCACCCGCAATGGGGCAGCCTTTATTTCTGCATTGCAGAAGCTGGCAACAATGAATCTCGCGGATCCCGAGCCTCATCCATTGGTCGAGTTCCTGTTTCACAGTCATCCGTCGATCGGAAAACGGATCCGATCCATTGAGTCGATACGCGTATGATGTACGGACTACTTGGTGTTACCCGTTTTGTCGCGGGATTCATGATTTCCATCGGCATGGCGGCGCTGGAGATTCTTTTTCTTCCGGTGCAACGGAAGAGCGGGCGCGTGTTCCACGCTCTTGCCAGGTTCTGGGCGCGCGCTGTCTTGGCCTCCTCCGGCGTGAAGGTCCATGTCCGCGGACTTGAAAAGGTGGATTTCTCACGCAATTATGTATACGTGTCTAACCACGCAAGTATGTTCGATATTCCGGCAATTGTTGCATCGGTCCCTGATCAGATTCGGATTATCTACAAGAAGGAATTGGAGGTGATTCCGATATTCGGCTGGGGTTTGAAATGGGGCAGTTATATCGGGATCGACAGAGGCAGAGGCCCGAAGGCTATGCGCAGCCTTGAAGAGGCCATCGATAAGATTCGCAACGGTGCGTCAGTCCTCCTCTATGCGGAGGGCACCCGCACGCAGGATGGAGATCTGCAACCGTTCAAACGAGGTGCGTTTAATATCGCCGTGCGCGCGGGAATTCCTGTCGTCCCGCTAACGGTGAACGGAACATTCCCCATCCTACCGAAAGGATCGATCGTCATTCGTCCCAGGCCGGCGGAGATTGTTCTTGATACTCCGATTCCGGTGGAGGGGCAGGGCAAAGAGGAGGAATTGCGGCTCATGGACCGAGTCCATGAAGCGATCCAAAAGAACTACGACAAACATCGTCAGGAGTGAGTATCCCGTATGGCCGTCACACTCAAGGTGGTTGAACATGTTGCGTCGCTCGCGCGGCTTTCGTTCAGTGACGATGAGAAGTTGAAACTCATGGAACAGCTGAATCAGATCCTTCAGTACATGGACGAGCTGAACACCGTCAACACAGACAATATTGAGCCGCTTTCCCATGTCATCGAGCTTGGAAACGCATTCCGTCAGGATGAACTGCGGGAAAGCATGCCACAGGAGGAAATCCTGAAGAATGCGCCGTCACATACCGATAAGTTTTTCAAAGTACCGAAAGTCATTGGCGATCGATGAGTACACCACCCCGCGTCATCGCAGTTATTCCGGCCCGTATGGCATCGCAGCGGCTCCCGGGAAAACCCCTGGCTGACATCTGCGGGCAGCCAATGATCGTGCATGTCATACATCGGACGCGCAAGGCATCACTGATCGACGAAGTTCTGGTGGCCACGGACGACGCGAAGATCGCGGCCGCAGCGCACTCTGCCGGCTGCCGTGCAATCATGACTTCGTCTGATCTTCAAAGCGGCACGGATCGGATCGCCGCTGCCCTTCGCGAATATCCTCACGGCGAAATTATTGTCAATGTGCAAGGCGATGAGCCTCTAATTCCACCGGCCATGATCGATCAGGCAGTTCGGCCATTATTGGATGACCAAACCCTTGTGGCGGGAACTCTTGTCACGCCCATCACTTCAAAGGACGAACTCCTGAATCCGTCGTTGCCGAAAGTGGTGCTGGACAAGAACGGTTTCTGCCTGTACTTTTCACGATCGCCAATTCCCCATGTGAGGGACATCCCGGTTGAAGAGTGGGCCCAGAGCACTTCCATGTACAGGCACATCGGATTGTATGTATATCGGCGGGAATTCCTATTCACATACACTTCTCTTCCTCAGTTGCCCCTCGAGAAGGCGGAAAAACTCGAACAGCTTCGGGTGTTGGAGCATGGCTACAAAATGAAGGCGACAGTGACGAACTTGGAGAGCATTTCCGTCGACACTCCCGGCGACCTGGAAAAAGTCAGGGCATTGATGGGAAGCGAACAACGATGACAACCTCGCAGAAGTCAATCCTCGGTCACCTCCGGACAACGTTCCTGCGCGGGATCGGCGTGATTGTTCCCGTGGTGTTGACCTACTGGGTGTTCAGGTTTCTTCTCAATTGGGTAGACGGCATACTCTCACCGGCGTTTGAGGAGGTTATCGGCAGGCATATCCCGGGGTTGGGTTTCGCGGCGATGATTGTGTTGATTCTCGTCGTTGGGCTCCTCACGAGGAATCTTGCCGGAAGATTGTTCCTGGCATGGCTCGAAGACCTGGTTCGCACAATTCCCTTTGTCCGATCCGTTTACGGTGCAATCAAGGATCTGGTCGGCTCATTCGCCACCGGGGGCAAGGGACGCACCTTCAGGCTGGTTGTCCTTACCGAATTTCCCCGGAAAGGTATTTTCGCCATTGGCTTTGTCACCAATGTGATGGTCTATACCACACCCGAAGGCCGACGGTACGAACTCTTTAATGTTTACATTCCTAGTCCGCCCAACCCCACGGCAGGGTTTCTCTCCCTGATCCCGAAAGAAGAGGCGGTTGTCCTTAACATCACTGTAGAAGAAGGCCTGAAGCTGGTACTCTCCGGAGGAATCATTGTACCGGGTGAAGTCACCGGCAGGACTGCATCAGAAAGCGAGTTCCCACTTGACACGACGAAGACAAGTTAAATACATTTTTGTCACGGGGGGTGTTGTGTCTTCCCTCGGCAAAGGCATCGCGTCCGCATCGATAGGGCTATTGCTTAAGCTTCGTGGACTGCGCGTGACCATTCAAAAGTTCGACCCATACCTGAATGTGGATCCAGGGACGATGAATCCCTTCCAACACGGGGAGGTGTATGTCACCGACGACGGTGCCGAGACCGACCTCGACCTGGGGCATTACGAACGGTTTCTCGACACGACAACGTCACGGAAGAACAACTCCACGACCGGCCAGATCTATCATGAAGTCATCACCAAGGAACGGCGGGGCGACTATCTTGGCGCGACCGTCCAGGTGATACCGCACATCACCGACGAGATCAAACGCCGCTTCGAGGCATTGGGTCAGACAGGCGAATACGATGTGGTGATTACCGAAGTCGGCGGCACGGTGGGCGATATTGAAAGTCTGCCGTTCCTGGAGGCCATGCGCCAGTTTATGTTCAAGGTCGGCCCGAAGAACGCTCTTGCCATCCATGTGACTCTCGTTCCCTATATTACTTCCGCCGGTGAAATAAAGACAAAACCAACGCAGCACAGCGTGAAGGCGCTGCTGGAGCTCGGGATCCAGCCCGATATGCTCATCTGCCGTTCTGATCGTCCTCTCTCCCGCGAGGTGCGCGAGAAGATCGCTTTGTTCACCAATGTGGAAGCCGAGTGTGTCGTGGATGGGCGCGACGCAAAGACCATCTATGAAGTGCCCCTCATTTTTGCTGAACAGGAAGTGGATGAACTGGTCCTCGAAAAACTCGATCTGACGTGTCCCAGACCGAATCTGCGGGAATGGAAAAAACTTGTGGATCGCATCAAGAATCCGGGCGGGAACGTCAGAATCGCAGTCTGCGGCAAATACACTGAACATCAAGACGCCTACAAGAGCATCGCTGAAGCGTTCATTCACGCAGGCGCAGCGAATAATGTCCACGTAGAGCTTTCCTGGGTTCGCGCTGAGGATATCGAGAGAGACGGCCCTGATTCACACCTTCATGGTTTCAGCGGCCTCCTTGTGGCTCCGGGTTTTGGAGAACGAGGTGTGGAAGGAAAAATCAAAGCCGTCAACTATGTCAGAACCCATGGCATTCCGTTCCTTGGGATCTGTCTGGGACTGCAATGTGCCGTCATTGAATACGCAAGAAATGTGTGCGGTCTGGAACGGGCCAACAGCACCGAATTCAAGGAGACAGACCAGAACGTCATCGACATGATGCTCGAACAGAAGAAGGTGAAGGAATACGGCGGAACGATGCGCCTTGGCGCGTATAAATGCAAGGTCGACAAAAACTCAAAGGCATACAAAGCGTATAAGGCGGAAAATATCCATGAACGCCATCGACACCGCTACGAAGTGAATGACGCCTTCAGGGCCCTACTTCAAGAGAAGGGGCTGATTATCAGCGGAATCTGTCCGGACAACGGTCTGGTGGAGATCATAGAACTGGCCGACCACCCGTGGTTTGTCGCAGGTCAATTTCATCCGGAGTTGAAGTCCCGCCTGACGAATCCCCATCCGTTGTTCCGGGAATTCGTCCGGGCTGCTGTAGAATATCAAGCAACAGGGGCCGTTAAATAGCGTTAAGAGAAGGGAATTGCTGTTTTTGGGATCGAACGAGGAATCTTATTTGTCGATTGGTGTGTTACACTGAATGCCCAGGGATCCAAACCAAGCTGTTGTCCAACCATTACCGTGTGTGAAACCATGCAAAGGACCCGTCATCTCGACGCTGTGGATCATTTCGTAAAGCAACAGCCCCGTGCTGTCAAATCCGTCCTGATTGGACTTCGGAAACTCATTCGTTCGAGCGTTCCCGATGTGACGGAGCACTTTCAGGTGTCGTCACACCGCATTGTCTACAGAGTGGCTGAAGGAAAGAAGTCGTATGCATTTTGCTTTCTTGCCACGGCCACGAAAGAAGTGCATCTGGGATTCGACCACGGATCCGCTCTCACCGATCCCGAAAACCTGCTTGCAGGCAAAGGAAAGCGCGTTCGCCATGTTGTTGTTGCGAAACGCATAGAGATAGACCCGGATACTTTCTCCTTGCTCATTGCGGAAGCAGCCCTTGTGGCGGTCAACAGGGGTCAGGCGATCGAGTAGCATGGCTTCGTTGTGTATCTCCTCACACATCGTTCGCAGGTTGCAGCTTGGCGTGATTTATCGGCAATGGCATCCCGCCCAGTTTCGTCAGTGTGTATGCCATCGTAATTACAAGAATGGCGTAGCACTCAAAATACTGCCTATACTCATCAACATATCCCGCAACCACAGCCAAGACCACAAGCGCCAGAAGCTGGAGGATTCCCAGTTGCACCAGCAACGGCTTTTCCTTCCAAAATGCGAAAACCAGAAAACCGAGGAAAAGACAACTTACCAGTTCCGGCTCATTCAGAAACATCAACAGTTTCGGAAGATTATGATCATAGAGATGGAATTCGGCAATTGATCCAGGAATGCCCTGGCTCCACCAGGCGATCCCTCCCCGGATCACCACTGCCAATCCCAAAAGGAGCCCGGAGTAGACAAACGCCTTCTTCCATCCATCCAGCGAACTACGCCAGAGCGTCGCGCTGAGGAGAAAGAGCACTGTGGTCTCCCGATTGAAACACGAAATACCAAAGACCACCAGATACGAAGTCCATTCCCGTCGACACGCGTACAACCAGAGCAAGGTGCTGAGGAACAACGTCACAGGATCATAAAAGTAGTTGTGATATTGAAACATCACCGGCATTAAGACCATCGAGACAATTGTGATGATTTCCACTTGCAGCAGCGTCGCCAAAAACATTGCCCGAAGGAGTTTGCGCATCGTTATCGCATATCCTGCGAAGCACGCCAGAACAAGGAGGGCGTGAAATTGATGGGCAACCGTTGCGGGAACGTTGCGCACCGGCACCCGGAGTGTTCCCGCCTCAATGCGTTCCCGGATGAATTCCGGGGTCACCTTTGCGGCACCAAGAACAACCATGGGGACAAGAACGCGTGTGGCAAATGGCCGAACCAATTGTCCACCATTCCAGCGATCCACATCCGCAGTAACGGGATTACCGGTTGAGAACAACGCAAAGTAAATGCCCGTCAAACGGTAGACGAGGAGCGTGTACAGGAGTATCTGAACAATACCTGTCAGCGTGATGGGGTTTGTACGTTGACGCATAAGGAGGACTTTCCATGAATTCCCGGAATACGAAGACATCTTAGTCAATCGATCATGCAATGTCAATTGGTATTTAGCTCCTGACTTTCTCTCTCTTCACCGGTCTCCTTCACGCGTTTTCCCATGGCCGATTCGATTCTTCTTCATCCCATCGGAGTCATCAGAACTCCTTACAGCGACAAGGCCGAAACTCCCCGGCAACCTGGGGAATTGCATGAACACGCCATTGGCGTGATCACCTTGTTTCCCCGCCGCAATTTCGAACAAGCCCTCGAGGATCTTGAGGGATTTGAGANNAAAGCCGAAGATTCTCCCTCCTCGATGCCGCCGCAAACGCGGATTATTCGCAACCCGGTCGCCGCATCGTCCGAACCCGATCGGGTTGTCCCTCTGCACGCTTATCGAAATCAAGGGTCGAACCGTTCGCGTTGAGAACCCCGATCTTCTCGATGGCACACCCGTGCTCGATCTCAAGCCGTATCTTCCGGGTGTTGAAGCGTTCCCGCACGCAAGAGCTGGATGGGTCGAGGCACTTGACAAGGAACAACCACAGCCATTCACCATTGAATTTCGTTCACTCGCCTCGCAGCAGCTCGCATGGCTGAAATCGGAACATCGAATTGATCTCCGACCGAGAATTCAGACGGTTCTTGGCCGTGATCCGCATCCCCACCCTTACAGACGTATCAAAACATATGATGATGGCTCCAGCGTTCTTTCCATATGGTCGTGGAGGATCTTCTTCAGAATTCAAGGCGCTTGTGTTGTCGTCGAACGCATTGCAAGCGGATATCCTGCGGGCGTGGGAAATGCTGCACACGAATGGAACACTTTGCATGATGGCGAGGCGCACCGCGCCTTTCATCGGTTGTGGCCATGAACGTTCACTACAATCGGAGAACTTCAATGAGCACAATTGAACAGACCATGAAGACATTTTATAGTGCAAAGAAAGACAAACCGGAAATCATTACTCTGCCCGCCTGGAATTTTCTTACCATTGACGGAATAGGAGACCCGGCTGCCTGTGCCGGATTTCCGGAATCTGTGGAAGCGCTCTACGGAATTTCGTATACTTTGAAGTTTACTCTGAAGAAGAAGGGAAAAAGCGATTACCACGTTGCGCCGCTGGAAGGACTCTGGTGGGCCGATGACATGATGGATTTTATGAATGAGCGGCGAGATCGTTGGCGCTGGATATTACGATCCACGACGCTCAAAGCCGGAGAAACTCAAGACAATTATCCGACAGCCATTTGAGTAGTTGTCGGTTGAGTATTCCCAAAATATAGCAGAGAACGGAACCACAATGGAAATCACGCTCACAACACCGGCACTTCTGTTTCCAGCAATTTCACTGTTGCTGCTCGCCTACACAAGCAGGTTCCTGGCGTTGGCGGCATTGATTCGCGAGTTGTACGCCAGCTATAAGGAGAAACCCGACAAGATCATTTTGGACCAGATTGCCAATTTGCGACGACGGGTTCTTTTGATCCGCGATATGCAGGTGTTGGGTGTGGCGAGTTTTTNNATGCGTCTTGTGCATGCTGATGCTGTACACGGGCAATGCTACCGTCGCAAGTTATGTGTTTGGGATCAGTCTGCTGCTCATGATGGGATCGCTGGGTTTGATGATCCGCGAGATCTCACTATCTGTCGGCGCGCTCATCCTTCGATTAAGTGACCTTGAACACGATCAGAAGGCCTGACAGTTAATGAATTCCCTAATCCTGCCGATCTATGAGGATAGACCTCTTGTGTCCATCGAAACTGTTGGAAATCACCAGTTTTATCGATATCATACTGGTCTACCTAATTGAGGAGTGAATGAAGAGTAGGGAAAACATTCGAAATATTGCCATTATTGCTCATGTTGACCATGGNNATCGTCGACACGCCGGGCCATGCAGACTTTGGCGGAGAAGTCGAACGAACATTGACAATGGTTGATGGCGTCCTCCTGCTCGTGGACGCCGCGGAAGGCCCCCTTCCTGGGACGAAATTCGTATTGAAGAAGTCACTTGATCTCCATCTGAAGCCGATTGTTGTCATTAATAAGATCGACCGCAAGGATGCGCGGGCACACGAGGTGCTGGATGAAGTCTTCGAGCTCTTCCTCGCCCTCGGGGCCGATGACACTCAGCTCGATTTCCCGACCATCTATTGCATTGCCAAACAGGGGATTGCCAAAAAGGAGATGACCGACGAGAGCACGACGTTGGAGCCGCTCTTCGAAGCGATTATCTCACAGGTTCCTCCNNGCCAGGCGATCTCGACCAGCCGTTCCAAATGCTGGTAACGACGATTGACTATAACGATTACCTTGGAAGGTTGGGCATCGGACGCATTCATCGGGGAACAATCCGTCTTGGTGGACCGATGAAGGTGATCCACAGGGACGGGACTGTCGATGATGCAAGAGTGACGAAGATTTATACCTTCGACGGGTTGAAGCGCATTGAAACCCAGGAATCGTCCGCCGGCGACATCATTGCGATTGCCGGCATGGAGGATGTCGATATCGGCGAGACAATTACCGAGGCAGCCGATCCCTCGGCGCTTCCCTTTGTTGCCATTGAGGAACCTACCTTGTCGATGGTCTTCATGGTGAACAATTCGCCGTTTGCCGGTCAGGAAGGGAAGTATGTCACGTCCCGACACCTCAGCGAGCGTCTTGCCCGTGAACTTCGTTCGAATGTCAGCATGCGGATTGAGTTGACTGATTCCCCCGACGCATTTAAGATCAGCGGCCGGGGTGAACTGCATCTGGCCATCCTTATTGAGACGATGCGGCGTGAAGGCTTTGAATTCCTGGTTTCACGTCCGGAAGTGATTTACAAACGGATCGCCGATGTCCTCTCTGAGCCGGTGGAACATGTGATCATTGACGTGCCGGATGAGTTCGTCGGCACAGTCATAGAAAACCTCGGCAGGCGAAGGGGTGGGATGAAGAATANNCAGCTCGAACGGGAATACACGGCTCGAGTTTTTTGTTCCTTCGCGGGGATTGATAGGATTCCGTGGTGAATTTTTGACGCAGACAAAAGGAACCGGCATACTTCACCACAACTTCCATGGCTACGAACCGCACAAAGGAGAACTTGCCCACAGAACGCGCGGTGCCCTCGTCGCTATGGAGAACGGTGAATCGGTCGCTTATGGAATGTGGAAACTTCAGGAGCGGTCGGTGTTCTTTATCGATCCGGGAACCCGTGTGTACGCAGGCATGGTCGTTGGCGAGAATGCGCGCGAACACGACATGAACGTCAACGTCTGCAAGACAAAGCAACTGACGAACATGCGTGCCTCAGGATCAGATCAAGCAATACGGCTCGAGCCGGCGCATATTTTTACGCTCGAGCAGGCTATTGAATGGATCAGTGATGATGAATTCGTGGAAGTGACGCCAAAAAGCATCAGGATCAGGAAGAAGTATCTTGACGCGAATGAGCGGCATAGGATGGGAAAGAAGAAAGACAGTTCCGTTGCTGAAGATGCGGCGTAGATTCCGAACCAACCCCTCTTTGGTCAGGAGATCATGAGTCATGGCAGGAAGCCCTTCCACGAAACAGCTTGATTCGGTCATAAACGGTTTGCGCGCCCTCGCTTTCAATCTCTGGTGGTCCTGGAACCCCGATGCTGAAGAGCTGTTTGAGTCGCTTTCTCCTCATATGTGGACGCGAAGCAACCACAATCCCGTCGAAGTCATGTTGTGGTTAAGCCGCGAGGAGCTGCGCGTTCGTCTGCGAGAGCCGGGGTATTACGCCCGGGCAGCAGCTGTGGTCCGGCAATTCCACAGCTACCTTGCGGAATCGCGAACGTGGGTGAAGAAGAACGCGCCGCAAATGCTGAATTCAACAGTGGCCTACTTCAGCGCAGAGTTCGGTCTTCACGAGAGCCTGCGCACATACTCGGGAGGACTCGGCATCCTCTCAGGCGATCATTCAAAATCGGCAAGCGATCTCGGCCTCCCCTTTGCCGGTATCTCCCTGTTCTACCGTCAGGGATATTTCCAACAGCATATTTCAAGCGATGGCTGGCAGCTTGAACAGTACCCGGGTTATGATCCTGCCCGGCTTCCAATTTCGCTGGTGACAGACAGCAAAGGGCAACCGGTCATCTGCCAGGTGGAGATCGGGAATGATATCGTGAAGTTTCAGGGATGGGCCTTGGCGATAGGCAGGGCTACGGTGTATCTCCTTGATACTGACCTCGCGCAGAACGATCAGAAGTATCGCGACCTGACTGCACACGTGTATGGCGGCAACCAATGGACCCGCATCAGCCAGGAAATCGTTTTGGGAATAGGCGGAATCCGCTTCCTCAGGGCAATCGGTGTGACGCCCGGCGTATTTCACATGAACGAAGGCCATTCGGCATTCCTGACCCTCGAACTCCTCCGTGAACAACTCCGATTGAAAAAGCCGATCGCTGAAGCTGAAGCGACGGTCAGACGGCAGTGCGTTTTCACCACGCATACGCCGGTACCTGCAGGACATGATCGTTTTGACTACGGACTTATGAACGGAGCGTTTCCGGCTTTCTGCGGATCGATCGGCATGACCATAGAACAGGTTATGCGGTATGGTCGTGTCCGACCGGATGACCACAACGAGCAGTTTACCATGACCGTTCTGGCCCTTCGTATGTGCCGCAACGCCAACGGGGTCAGCGAACTTCATGGCAAGGTCAGCCAGACCATGTGGAAAGACCTGTACCCAACGCTGCCGGCCGAAAAAGTACCCATTGGTCATATCACCAACGGTGTTCATGTTGGGACCTGGACCACGACATCTGCCGCGCAATACTGGACGGCGAAACTGGGCAAGGGGTGGACGGACAAAGTCACGGACCACAAGTTCTGGCAGAATGCCGTGAAGCTGGAATCGCTTTCCGATGAAGACCTTTGGGGACTTCGGAACATGCTGAGGCGTGAGCTCGTGGAATTCTCCAGGCAACGGCTTCGCGAGCAGAGCCTCAGAAATGTGGCGGGTGACCTCAGCGTATTCGACACCGTTCTCTCTCCCGATGTCCTCACCATCGGCATCGCGCGCCGGTTCGCTACCTACAAAAGGGCACCACTGTTTTTCAGGGATTTTGATTGGGCGCTGCGTGTTCTCAACGACCAGCAACGGCCGATTCAGATGATTTTTTCAGGAAAGGCCCATCCGCGAGACGATGCAGGCAAGCAATTCATTCGGGAGGTGGTCAACATCACCAAGCGGCATGATTTGTTTGGGAAGGTGGTCTTTCTGGAGGATTATGACATCAACGTCGCGCGGTACCTCGTGGCAGGGTGCGATATCTGGCTTGCGACTCCGCGGCGGCCTATGGAAGCCAGCGGCACCAGTGGCATGAAATCGCTCATTCACGGCGGTCTTCAGGTCATGACCATGGACGGATGGTGGCGTGAAGCGTATGATGGCCACAATGGTTGGAAGGTGGGGGAAGACATCACATCCGACAGCGAGCAGACACAGGATGATCTAGACGCCGCCTCCCTTCGCGCAGTGTTTGAGAATGAGATCATTCCGTTATACTATCGGCGTGGAAAAAGCGGTTTGCCCCATGATTGGCTCCGATGGATCCGTCACTCGATCGCAACGTTGGTCCCAGTCTATAACACGCATCGCATGGTCCAGGAATATATATTGAAATACTACCAGACCTCCAAAGGCGGTAAGAGCCCTGCTCGCAAGGGGAAACGGTAACGTCCTGACCAGAATGTCGCAGCCTTCTCGCGGTGGACTGTCGCCGGCTCAAAGTGGCATTTCCATGCATTGTGGTGCGACTGAGCGCAACCACCCTGCGTCTTACTGGCAGACATTCAGCCCTTCCTTGCATCCCGCACCGTCGGTTTGTATATNNATATTTTTCCATGACCCTACTTGCCGCGCTCGTGGTTGTCATCATCGCCTTTATGGCGTTCGTCTCAGCCATGTTGTTCGTCATCGGCCCGGTCATGCTCCTCCAGCCATACCGCAGGACAATTGACTACTATCGCAGGCTCGGCGCCCCTCTTCATCCGCGTGATGCAGGACTGCCCTGCGAAGAAGTGACCCTCCAAACTCCCGATGGCATAGCGCTCAGTTGCTGGCTTGTGAAGGCGGAAGGCCGCGCACGAGGAACGGTGATCTATCTCCACGGGCTGAGTGAATCCAAAATCGCTGGCATACCGATGGCTAAGGCTCTTCATGCACGGGGTTACAACGTGTTTCTCTACGATGCGCGGCGCCACGGTCTCAGCGGAGGAACTTATTGCACATACGGGTATTATGAGAAATACGACGCTTCAACAGCAATTAACTCGTTGGTGTCGCGGGAAGATCTGGATGTCGGGAGAATTGGAGTGTTTGGAAACTCAATGGGCGCCGCCGTTGCCATTCAGGTGGCATCCATCGATTCACGCGTGCGGGCGGTAGTCGCGGAAAGCGGTTTCGCATCGCTCCGCACAGTCTTTGATGATTATCAGAAGAGAATGGTCAAACTTCCCTGGCATTATCTTCGCAACCTCGTCATCCGGCGATCTGAGCAGATTGCGGGATTCAAGGCAAGCGCTGTTTCACCCCTTGAAGCAGTGCGATCGGTGCATGTCCCGATCTTGATTGCTCACGGAACAGCGGATGAACGCATCAAAGCCGCGTATTCGGAGCTTGTGTTCAAAAACGCCAATGACCCGAAAGAGCTCTGGCTGATCCCTGACGCCAGTCACCACGATGTGGCAGAAAAGGGGGGAAGCGCTTACATGAACCGGATCTGCGCGTTCTTCGACACACATCTCCCCACTACGAGTTCACCCTAGTCACATAGCGGCAGTTGCTCTTTCCAGCATCGCCACATTTTCGATGTGGTAGGTATGCGGAAACATGTCTACCGGCTGCGACTCCTTCAAGCAATAATATCCCTCTTCAGTAAGAGTCTTCAGATCCCTCGCCTGTGTTGCAGGATTACAGCTGACGTAGACTATACGGGCGGCACCCATCCTTCGAAGCTGCTGTGCAACTTGCGGGTGCAGACCGCTCCGCGGCGGGTCGACCACGATGACATCGGGGTGAGAATGCTGCTCGAGCATGTGCGAGCCGGCGGAGAGGATATCCTTGAGATCCCCAAGCACAAATGTGCAATTGGTCACAGCATTCGCGTCCGCATTCATCCTTGCATCTGCGATAGCCTGAGGTACCGATTCAACCCCAACGATCGACCGGGCATCCTCCGCGAGGTGAAGAGCAATTGTCCCTGTCCCGCAGTACAGGTCATAGACCACCTCGGTCCCCGTCAATGCCGCCATGCGTCTGACGACATCATACAAGCGTTCGGCCTGCTCCGTGTTGGTCTGGAAGAAGGAGTTCGCGGAGATCCTGTAGCGCCGCTTCCCGATAAGATCCATGATGAAACCGGATCCGTGATAGACATTCTCAAACTCGCCCAGCGCCACCTGGGACTTGCGATCTGTGACATTGTTGATAATCGTCGTGATGTCGGGAATCTCTGCCAGAAGTTCCGCGCAATACAATTTCATGACCTCCGGAGAATCTTCCCGCGTGACAAGATTCACCATCCGTTCTCCCGATCGCTGGCTTTCGCGGATGACAAGATTGCGCAGATAGCCCGAATGGCTCCTCGAAGAAAAGATGGTCAGTCCGTGTTTGAGCGCGAATCTCCTCGTTGCATTGACTATCCGGGCGCTTACTTCCGATTGCAGCCAGCATTCCTGGAGATCCAAAACCTTGTCAAACCGTTCCGGAATATGGAGGCCGAGCGCAAAGAGCGAGCACTCCGTCCCGGTCATCTCTTCCCTGGTGAGCCAGCGCTCGCCGAAGGAGAACTCCATTTTGTTGCGGTACAGATACACTGATGGAGAGGGAAGGCATTCGTTGACCTTCACGCCGACAAAACCACCGATGCGCTCAAGGGAATCGATAACATGCTGGCGTTTATAGGCACACTGGACAGGATAGGAGAGTTCCTGCCATTTACAGCCTCCACATATGCCGAAGTGGATACACCGGGCCGGCACGCGATCGGGTGAACGCTCCAACACCCTGATGGTTTCTGCCTCAAGGAAGGTCTTCTTGATTTTGGTCAAACGTGCCACTACTGTGTCACCCGGCACCCCTCCATGGACAAAGACCACAAGGTCGTCGATCCGTGCCACCGATTTTCCTTCAAACGCCGCATCATCGAGATGCACCGTTATTTCTTCCCCCCGGATCAAGTGCTTAGTCCTTTCATGGCATTCTCCATGCGCCCGGTCATCTCAACTGTGACTCGTTCCAGGTCCTTCGTCAGTTCACCCCATCGATAATATTCATCAATAAGCAACTCCTGGAGCTCCTTATACCTCGCCGCAGTCGCCTTGACATGTTCGCCATCTTTGAAGAAGTCCGGATTCGACATTTGGTGTTCGATCATCGTCTTTTCTTCTTCGTGCTTTCCGATGCTCCGTTCAATGGTGTTGATCTTGTCCTGAAGCGGCTTTGTGCGGCGGTAGCGTTCCTGCCGGAAATCGGCCTCCAATCGCTTGCGCTCCTTCTCCTTTGCGGCCGAGCCGGTGGTCTTCACTGGCGCGAAGGAAGCTGCCTCCGCTTCCCGCTCCATCCGTTTCTTTTCAAGGTATTCGCTCAACGTCCCGGGATAGACCTTAATCCCCCCATGGCGGAATTCCACAATCTTGTTGACGATCGGGTCGAGGAAATCCCTGTCGTGCGAGACGATGACGAAGCTTCCCTCATATCCGGCGAGCGCTTCCTGGAGTACCCCCTTGGAGCGCATGTCGAGATGATTCGTCGGCTCATCCATGACGATAAGATTGCTCGGATGGAGGAGCATTTTTGCAAGCGCGAGCCGGCTCTTTTCCCCTCCGGAGAGGACGCGCACCTTCTTGAAGACGTCGTCCCCGCTGAACAGGAAGGAGCCCAGCGTCTTGCGAGTGTCCGCGTCACCCAGATCGGGCGCCGCCGACTTCATGTTCTCCAGGACGCTGCGGGTGGTGTCGAGGTTCTCGTGCTCCTGGGCGTAGTAGCCGAGCTTGAGCCCGTAGCCGGGTTGCACTCCCCCGGTGTCCGGCAGGTCCAGCCCGGCCAGGATGCGGAGCAGCGTGGTCTTGCCGGACCCGTTCGGGCCCATGATCGCGTG
>PMNP01000337.1 GCA_003161755.1 Ignavibacteriota bacterium
GGGCCTTTTGGAGCAGAGAAACGGCATACTTGGTATTATGCACTCCCATGCTGCCGTCGTTCTTTACGAAATAGTAGTTCCAAATCCCCTGTACCAATTCAGGATGACCCACGATGGCGTTTGAATCCGTCTTCATAGTGATTGGCTCCCCGGTTGCATCAAGCGGGAGTCGGGATTTGAGTTTATCCAGCAGCCCCTGAACTTCAGTTTGCACCCCTTCGATCTTGCCATTGCCATCGTAGTCGTACGAGGCCTTGATGTCGTTGAAGTCCTCAATCTCGCCATGGCAGTTCTTGCAAACCGTAACCGGGTTGAAGCCCCAGGCAGTATCGCCGTCCATCTTCATGCTATGGTTCGCCAGCGTGTTGCCGCTNNCCCTGCATGTGACATGTCACACAACCATCAGGGAGTACCTTGTGAGTGCCGATCCCAGAAAGACTTGAGTCACCGTACTCGTACCCGTTTGATCCAATCAGCATATCATACTGCGGATTCTCGTGCGGGCCGTAGCGATCGGTGAACCCGTACAGTTTCGAGGCATTGGAAGTCACGCGCACTTTCACGCTGTAACGTGACGAATGGCAGTATGAGCAGACTTCGCTTTTTCCTGCAGGCATATATTGGAACCCATTGCGCAGCGAGTCGACTGCAAGATCACGAAGTGCCGTCGTGTGGGGATCATGACAAGCCTGACAGCTGATTGGCGTATAGATATCGGAGGCGGTCAGCATGCCAGCCGCGAAGCCCGTGGTGTCTTTGTGATTCGCGGCCCATTTGATGATCCCGGCTCCCATGTGACACGGAGCGCACGAACCGCGTGCAGCGTCAACCGGCTCCTGAGCATGCAAGGAGAGATTGTAGTACGAACCGATGCTGTGGCGGCCGGAGCCGTTGTGGCACTGGTTGCAGACTCCTGCATCATAGGAGACCGCCGCTGAAAGGTGGTTCCCAATATACGGACTGCCCCAGGTGGAGTGATCGGTCAGCGGTCCGTGACAGTTTTCACACCCGATCACATTCAGCCCTTTCATTGCGGTTGGCAGAGCGTTGACAGCCGCCATGCTCGAGTCTGTGGGTATCAGCAAATCCCCGCTTCCATCCGTAAGCCGCGTTATGCCCAAAATATTCTTGAACCAGGTGGAGTCCCACGAATTGGGGGAAGGTGCGGGAAGAGAATGAGAGAGATATCCGAAATTGCCATTGTTCAGATTCACATCAAATCCCACGGTGTGACATTGAATGCAGCTTTCCTTGTAGAGCCCGGACTTCACGGTGGGAATCACTTCGAGCATTCCTGAAACGCCCTGATTGAATATGCTGGCATGGCCACTCGTGGACCATCCTGAGAAGACGCCAGTGAGGGGCGGAATTGTTCCGCCGGTGTGGCACACGCAGTTTGCTCCGCCAACATCAGTCACGCCACGATAGGTACTCGAAAGAATGGTGTCAGAGGCGCTGGCTCCGCCGAAGCTTACTGTAACATAGTACGGACCGGTCGTATCGGTGGTAAATGATGTTTGCCATGTGCTCGTGCTGTCCAGGACTGTGAGTGATCCACTCGGTCTCACATCAAGCGTCCATGACGGGGAGCCGGTGAGTCCGCTGCCTGTGGTATCCAGGGAGAGAATGACGACCGCTCCTTTGCCCACAACACGAAGGCCGTTCAAGATCCTCCACGGAGTTCCTTTGGGAGACTCATTCGGTGGCATGGCCACCTCTTTGATCCTGATTGCTGCAGCATCGGCAACTGATCCTGTCATCAGGGAAACGAAGATCAGAAGAAGGAACGCGGAAGCAATGCGTTTCATAATGCGAAGCCTTTCTGTTGGTTGTGTGTCGTAGGGCGGTGTTCTCTGTCGGGCAAAGCATGTCCAATCCTCATGCCAAATAGCGACTCTCTGCTGGTGAGGAGCGGAAGATCATCTGTCGAAAATGCTATGAATCAGAGGGAGAAGCGGCAGGACGACGGCATTGTGACAAACATTGTCATCTTTGTGTTGAAAAACTCTACAACAACGTTTTCAGAGTTAAGAAGAGGGGAACCAATATTGAGAATGGAATAAATCCAACAATTCGCTTGGTTACGCGAGAATAACGGAGATAGAACTTCCATCAAGCGGGCTTATTGTTGGTCACTCTGCGCGTGATGGCGGCGGATTTCACGGATGGCATCTCTGAGTTCATTCTCGAAGTGCCGTTCAAAGAGGAGCATCTTTGCGCGTTGTTCCGGCGTGAGGATGTCTTTCAATCCTTCCACAAAAACCCGGCTCGACTCGATGAGTTTCTGATCGAGCGCGAAGACTCCGGAAAACACCTGATCGAAATCTGCTGCACTTGCGTGGTTGCCGACCATTTGTTCGACCTTGTCGAGCANNGTCTTCTCCTGTTCATTGAGGCGGGCCAGAAACCTGACAGACTGATCCTCTTTCAGATCCAGTGATTCGATCAATCGCATTTTGCGGAGGCGATCCAATCGCTCGATCGGTTTGTTGTCAGGAACCGGGGGAGCCCCACCCTGGGCAAACGAACATGAAGAAATGAGGACAAGAGCAAGGATGGTGAGCAAGGATTTCATAGCGGTACCTGTGATTGCTTTTGATTCAAGGCTTGGAAGAGTTTGTCTGCTTGTTGATCGTCGAGTGTTTCAACAAGGATGGTTTCCTGGCCATTTTGGATAAAATAATCTTCCGCCTGATCGCGCGAAACATCAAACAGAGCATTTCCCACGGCGGCCATATCTCCCTCATCACCCCTGACCGCACTCACCGTGATCATCGAGTCCACCATTTGCGCGGGCAATGATTGAACGATCGTATTCAGACTGTTAGTCCTGTTACTCTGCACCGGCGCATAATAGTGCAATGCAACAACAAATGACACAACAGCCACCACTCCGGGGATCGCCACACGCGCAGCCCAGCTGATCGACAACGCTTTCGGGCTCGAAACATCATCGATCCCTTTATTGGTCCGCACGAGGAGATTCTGCCAATATTGATCGGGAATCTCCTTCCGGGGGATTCCCGTTCCCAGGTCCAGACCGCGAAGAGCTTGCGCTGCCGCTTCTTCGTCCGCCCCGTCAAACTCAGGCTTTTCTTGTCGGATCTTCATTCTTCATCCTCTCCTGCACTTTCCTGAGTGCGTGGAAGTAATTTGCTTTGAGGCCGCCCACGGAAGTTTTCAAGATGCTCGAAATCTCCTCATACGGCAGATTGTCATAGTATCTCAAGACAAACACTGCCCGCTGTTTTTCCGGCAATCCGGCCACGGCCCGTTCGAGCATAGATTCCGTCTCGCGGAATTCCAAATCTCGTTCCGGATTATCTGAAGCCGGAAAGAATCTGTTGATGATTTCGCTCTCCCGAAGGTACGTCACAAGCTGGCGTTTCCTGACGGCATTGAGCGACAGATTAACAGCTATCCTGTACAGCCATGTAAAGAAACTGGAATCCTCACGAAAATCTCCGAGCGCAGTGTACGCCTTGACGAACGTTTCCTGAGCCACATCATCCGCATCCTCATGGTTTCCCACAATGCGGCGTGCTGTCCAGTACACCCGGCTTTGGTATCGCCTCATGAGCTGGGTGTACGCCTGTCGGTTACCGTTGCGGACCTGCTCGATCAATTCGTGGTCTGGACGCTGTTCCATGCAACGGTGTGCGGCTTCAATTATTGGACATAATCCGGTAGGTAACGTTTAACCGTGGGCCGGCTACCGGCGCTTGGATTTAGGGCTTTTTTGAGCGGAAAACGCTCTTCTGAGCTTATGGAGAACGGAGACAATCTCTTCAGAGACCACTTTCACGTCTGCAACCACGGGCATGAAGTTGGTGTCCCCCAACCAGCGCGGGACGATGTGGAAATGGATGTGCGTGTCGACGCCAGCACCGCCAACACGTCCCAGATTTGCCCCGATGTTGAACCCCTGGGGATTCAGCGCCTCTTGCAATGCTTGTATCGTTTGCTGGATGGTGGCCATGATGTCCGCCGATTCAGCAGCAGTAAGGTCGGCAATGTCGGCAGTCTGTCGATTCGGAACGACCATGACATGGCCGCTATTGTAAGGATACCTGTTCATGATGACAAAACAATACTTTGATCGCCAGACAATCATGTTGGCATCATCACGCCGCGATTTGAAGGCAGGGGAGAAGACGCTCTCGTTCTGCCCTTTCCGCTTCCGTTCCTTCTTGAATGATGCGATATACTTCGATCGCCAGGGAGACCACATACGTTCCATGGACTCTTGCCCTTCAGATAGACGATGCCAAACGTTCACATGCCTTTACCGCGAAAAAACAGAAAGGTCAGAGAGCAGATCCTCCCCAACCTTCCGACTACCGTCTCCGCTCAGGTCGGACGCTCAATCCATCGATCGTCTCAGTTCTCCGCTTCCTTGTTCTTATTCTTGTCTGATGCGGCGATGACTTTGTCTGCCTGTTCCTTCGGCATTTCTTCATAATGGGAGAATGTCGCCTTGAACACGCCTCGCCCGCCGGTTTTCGACCGAAGGATGGTGGCATACTTGTGCAGTTCGGCGGCAGGGACGGTGGCGCGAATAACCTGGTACTTGCCGATGGAATCCATCCCCGCAATCTTCCCGCGTCTCGAAGAAATGTC
>PMNP01000066.1 GCA_003161755.1 Ignavibacteriota bacterium
GCACGCTGGACAGGCTGGCCGGAATGGCAACCCATTGCAACTGCACGTCGCTTGTCGCGTTGCCATTGGTCACAGGAGAGAAGTCGATCGGCGTTGTCGTCATCGGTTCAGAAGATCCCAAAGGATTCGATTCGCGGGAGATCGGGTTGTTGGTTGGATTGGTTGATGATCTGACATTCGGCATTGTGGCCCTCCGCGAGAAGAAGCAGCGNNCCGAGTCATAGGGTTGCGAAGGGATGAGATTGTCGGCAAAACGCCGACGGAGATTGGTCTTCTTCAGGATGAAGGAGAGAGAAAAGCATTTCTGGACGAAGTGCAGCGTATGGGTGAAGTGCGCGGCCGTGAGCAACGGTACACGATGCGTGACGGTGCTGTCATGGACTGCCTGGTGTCGNNTGCAGGTCATCAGTAGTCTGCTCAGCCTTCAGGCAGAGGAGGCGCTCGATCCAAGAACGATGGCCTTCCTCCAAGCCAGCCGTAACCGCGTAAAGTCCATGGCGTTGATCCATGAAAAGCTCTACGGGTCTCCCGACCTTGCGCTTGTGGATTTTGAGAGCTATGCGCGAGACCTGACCGACCACCTGTTAAACGTTGCGAAGAAGGTGAATATCGACGTTGAGATTTGCATGGACGATATCCCGTTGGCGATCGACCGGGCTATTCCCTGCGGACTCATCCTCAATGAGCTTATGACCAATTCTCTGCGCCATGCGTTCCCCCGCGGGAGGGAGGGCAAGATCACGATCTCGCTGAAGCAACACTCGGCGGACATGCTGTTGTTGGTTATTGAGGATAATGGGGTTGGTGTGNNCTACGCGGAAATTTCAGCTTCTCCTGTGATAGCGGCACCCGATGCGAAGTGGAATTTCCCATCAATGCCTGAACGAATCACTTCTGCAACCTTGAAGGATTTGCCGTCGTGAGGGCGCCTTCCAGTCTCCTGATCTGCTTGTTCACTTCGTTGTCATTCTGAAGATTGAGGATCCCTCCCAAGAACCGTCCTTGTTGAAAAATGCCAATCCGGCCATTGTTGGGGTCGTCGATGACCGCGGAAGCATTCGGCTTTGGCACAGGCTGGTGAATAGCTCCACAGTATTTGCTCAGCATCGTCTGTGCCGCGACAGAATCCGCGCACGGGATGAGAAACATCGCATATGGCAGACTTGACGCGTATTGCGCAATGAAGGNNCGAGAAAGTTCTCCGGCATGTACGATTCACCATTCACGACTTTGTCCGCCGCCGGAAACGCTTCAAGAATCGCGGGCAATTGGTTCTTTTCTCCGAGACCTACGGACAAAGCACGGGCAAGCGAAAACAACGAACGGCGAGCAGTGTCGCCTTCACTGCGCGTGGAGAGTTTAATATAGTAGCGACCCGTGAGAAAATTCAGAATGTTCTCTTCCAGGTACCCCTGTGCGCCTAGAGTGACGAAGTGATAATCCGGTTTTCGTTCGAGAGCATAGATGCCGAAGGCATTTGTTGGTGAATTGTGTCGGTAAAACTCCGCCCGGATTTCAATTCCCTCGGCAGACGTGTACGTACCCAGGCGAAGATCAACGAAGCCGTAGGCGAGGAACGCATCTGCCGCTCCGTCAATGAGGTTGTACAGGTTCTCGGGAGTGTACACAAGTGTATCGGCGACACAACGCCATCCCGGGACCACTGGAATGGCCGGGTCCGATGCGGCAGATACAATAGTACTGCAGCTAGCGATAAGCACCCAAAGTGCAACCAGCGCTGCGAACGTCCGATTGTGCATGATGTTCCGGAAACGTGACCGTGAACGATTTATCATTGTGCGTGAGTCGACCGCTAGCTCAGGAATTCTTCCGGAACACTCTGCAGGCGGGCGACATCAGANNCCGTGCAAACCTGACACCCTTCACAGGGTTGCGGGGAAACGTGCAGAGTCGACACGAGGCTTCGGCCGAGCTTCGGACTCCCATACCCGTAGGTGTACATGAAGGCACGCATCAATTCGGGGATTGGGAGCGATCGCGGACATGTGGAGGTGCAGTGCTTGCATCCATTGCAGTACAGGCCGCCGTGTGTCTCTCCTTCCGCGAGATCGTTCTTTTCCTTCTCCGTCAGAGTGATATCCAAATTCACGGAGAGGTTTTCTGCAAGTTGGTCGAACGTGGTTACGCCGGGAATACAGGTCGTCACATTTGGATCCTGAAGCACCCATTTGAGGGCGGCTTTACAGTTGACAGGCTTAGTGCGCTCTTTGTCGAGAAACCCTCCCGCCATCGTCTTCATCGCTACAATGCCAATTCCTGCGGCGGTTGCTTCGGCGATCGCCTTTTTGACTTCAGGGTAGTGATCCTGCTTGAAATTAACGGAAGTCAGAACGACGTCGTAAATGCCTCCTGCAATGGCAGCGCGGAGGACGTCCGGTTCGTTCGAGTGTGTTGAAACCCCGATAAACCGTGCCTTGCCGCTTTTCCTCGCCTCTGTGAGAGCNNTAGACGACGTCGACGTAGTCGACCTGCAGACGTTTCAGGCTGAGGTCGAGGCGTTCAAGAAAGGACTGTGTCCCCCCGGAATCCTGTCCCACCTTCGTTGAAATAATATACGAGTCGCGTGTTTTCCCTTTGAATTCGTTTCCAATCATCTCCTCATTCTTTCCCTGCTGGTAGGAATGGGCTGTATCGAAATGCAGCACGCCAGCCTTCATGGCAGCACGGACCAACGCTGGATTGTCGGCGCGCATGACTCCCATACTGACAACAGGAAGGACAATCCCCGTTCGGCCGAGCTTTCGGGTAATGGGGGTTGGTGATGCATCCTCGTCCCCATGGAAAGGCATCTTGAATGAAGGCAATACGGTTAAGGCGCCTGCAGCGAGGGCTGATTGTTTCAGGAACTGGCGGCGATCGACGGTATCCATCGAAACTCCTTGGTTGTCACATTATGGGTAGTCGGGAAAGGGCGTGGAAGGACTANNGAGGAGGAAAAAGCAAGTGAAGTGAGCCAACAATTGTTGAGAGGAAATGCAGGAGCACAGTCCGCCCTCCGGTGCATGGAGAAATATGGGGGATTTCCTCGGCAGAGGTCATGACGGTCAATCTGTTGAATGATCGAATGGATTTTTCTATATTGACATCAAGAAGTCTGTTCGGGACGGACTATTGCACAAGTCTTGAAATGTAAATCGACTTTTGGAGAGCTGGCAGAACGGCTNNTCTCCGCATTTTTTCTGTAAGCTGGTTCCTGCCGATATGTTGAGATTTTGAGATCCCAACGCGTGTCAAGAGAGTGCCATACTCTTAGTCTGCTCTAGAGCCCTCGAGGGATATCCATGGCGACGCCACGTGTTACACTCCGCCTTATCAAACGGAAGAAGCAATCGCTGTATCAAATCGACCACTCGGTCAACGGAAAATGAATCCGCAAGACTGTCGGTTCCAACCATCACCTGATGTTGTGTGCCGTGCTACAGTTCCGTGATCTGCATATACACTAAGATCACCGCAGCGGCGGTCATAAGGACGAGTGTCGCAAATCCAAGGATGTTCGACGTTGTTCCATTTGTATATTTGCCCAATATTTTCTTGTTGTTGGAAATGTGGAGAATAATTGCAATCAATACCGGTGCTGTCAATCCATAGAGAATAGCTGAATAAATGAGCGCCTTGACCGGCGAGATGCCGAGGACATTCATGGAGAGCCCCAAGAGAAGGGAAATGGCAATGATGACATAAAATGCTTTTGCTTCGTGAAATGTCTTATCCAATCCCTCTTTCCAGCCAAACGTTTCGGTGATGATGTACGAAAGTGAACCACTCAAAACAGGAATGGCCAAGAAACCGGTGCCAATGACACCAATGGCAAAAAGCAAGTACGCTGCTTGTCCAGCCAGTGGTTTCAATGCCTGGGCCGCCTGTTCAACGGTCTCAATCCGATGAATACCCCCATTGAATAATACCGTACCGGTTGTGAGAATAATAAAGAACATCGTGAGATTTGAAAACAGCATTCCAAAATCGACATCGTGCTGCATGTCCTGCATTGCCCTTTTCTTTACCACCAAATGTGTTTTCTTGTTCTTCCTTTCTTCCACCTCCATCGTTGCCTGCCAGAAGAAGAGATAGGGTGAAATGGTCGTTCCAAGAATGGCAACAAGAATGCTGATAAAGTCTTTGTCGAACTGTATTGTTGGAATGCATGTGGCTTTCAGAACAGCCACCCAATCTTGCTTGTACAAAAATGGAACTATCAGATACACAAGAAGTACCATGCAGAGATATTTTAGAACAGCGGCAATTTTGTGATACGGTAGATAAATGATTAACACCAAAAGTATGATTGTGAAAGCGATGCTGAAATACGCTGCCTTTATGGCGGGGAACAACAGGTTGCCCACTGCCCCCATTCCCGCAATGTCGGCGCCAATGTTCATGACAATGGAAGGGAAACTAAATACCAACATCAAATACAAAACCGGTCGTGAGTAGTTCTTCTTCAGCGTTCCCGCCAAGCCGCTCAACGTAACCAAACCAATTCTTGCACACATTTCCTGGATGGAGGCCATCAGTGGAAACGTAATAAGAGCAGTCCAGAGCGTTGAAAGGCCGAATACCGCACCTGCCTGCGAGTACGTTGCGATGCCCGAAGGATCGTCATCGCTCGCACCTGTGATAAGTCCGGGTCCAAGAACTGTCCAAAGATTCCTTCGTTTTGCAGAGATCCTATTCATCATTCTCCATCCTCATGGTTNNGTCAAACAATTGTCGCGAATCGTTCCACAAGAATCAAGCAGAATAGCTGCATGTGCACTTGTCGGCAAAGCAAATCGGCGGACATTTCTGTCTGCCGTTTATTGAGGTTGCTTGTGCTACCAAACAGCAAAGCCCAGTCGTGTTGACTGAACCTGGAATCTGAGCAGACGCTGTATAGGAACCAATTCACTCACTCGTTGCTTACTGGCGTTTCACTGGTTTCGACTGTCTGTGGAACGATACGGACTGCACCCTCGCTCGTAAGAATGTTGGAGCCGATTCTCATTGTATACAAGCGGGTGAATTCAGCACCAAAGAGAACGATCTTTGGAGAAGAAGATGCCCCCATGGCTTTTTGCCGTCAAGAAGATGATGGAGATGAAATAGGTTTTCACGAATAGGAGCCCGATGCCTAACGGTGTCAGGCTTTTTGTGGTCTACCCTCACCTGACAGCGAGAACAAAAGGCCCCGAATTTCTGTTATATTCATTGTCGGCGGCAGGTATACAATTTCGCCCCCACCGTCCTTTCTCAGATTCATCTTCTTTGCCAGGATTCTTATCGTCCACTGGTCAGAACCATGTCATTTCTCCTGAGTCGCTCTGTGAAGAAGACCGAAGAATTCTCTCGATGCTTCCTGCGCTTATGCACCTATGTATTCTCGCTCGTTCTCGTCTGTACAATCCCGTCTTGGCTCGTTGCACAGTCGCCTTT
>PMNP01000149.1 GCA_003161755.1 Ignavibacteriota bacterium
CGGGGTTGCAGGCAGCGGACATTCTGTTGTACAAGGCCGATCTGGTTCCCGTGGGTGAAGACCAGGTTCCGCACGTTGAGATCGCGCGGGAGATCGCCCGTCGCTTCAACAACCAATACGGGGAAGTGTTCCCCGAGCCGGCGCCGAAGCTGACGAAATTCGCGCGCCTTCCCGGTCTTGATGGTGCGGATAAGAAAATGAGTAAATCGTCCGGGAACACTATTCTGCTCTCCGATCCACCGGAATCGATTCACGCGAAGATGCGGACCGCTGTGACTGATCCCCAAAAGGTCCGGAAGAATGATCCTGGTCGTCCGGAAATCTGCCTGGTATTCACCTATCACCAAAAATTTAATCCTGCGGCAACACCAGAAATTGAGTCAGGTTGCCGATCAGGTGCGTTGGGTTGCGTGGAATGCAAGAAGCGGGTTGCCGACGCCATTGGCAATGCATTGCTCCCCATACGTGAAAAGCGGGCGCATCTCGAGGCTCATCCCGGTGAAGTCTCAGAAATTCTGAATGATGGCGAACAGCGTGCGCATGCAAAGGCGGCTTCAACGATGGCCGATGTTCGATCGGCCATGGACCTGGGCTGATGCGGCGAAAGGAGGGAGGAAGATAGGAGATCATGTATAAGGTCAAGCTGACAGATTTTGAAGGGCCCCTCGACCTTCTGCTTTTCTTCATCAAACGGGATGAACTCAACATTTACGACATCCCTATTGCGAAGATCACGAAGGACTATCAGGAATCGCTGCACTTGATCCAGGCACTCGACCTCGAAGTGGCTGGCGAATTCATCGTGATGGCCGCAACGCTGATGCAAATCAAAGTGCGGATGCTCCTGCCCCGCGATGAAACCAACCCGGAAGAGGAGGACCCGCGTGCCGAGCTTGTGCGCCGGCTGATTGAGTACAAGCGGTACAAGGAGATGTCGCACAAGATGTCGCGGCTNNGCGTCGGGTCTATTACCGGCGATTTTTCCTGGCCGATACCAAGGTCCAAAGCGAAGAGGATAACGAGGAATCCCTCCAGGATGTCACGCTCTTCAATCTCATTTCCGCCTACAAAACGGCGCTTGATCATATGCCGAAAAAAGTGGTGCATGAGGTGACGCTCCTCAGCATCACTGTTGATGAGCAGACGAGTTTTGTGATGGATTACATGCGGGTACACGGAGTGGCGACATTCTTCGGGATTGTCGCGCACATGACGGAAAAGATTCGCATCATCGTGACAATTATTGCAATCCTCGAATTGACCAAAAATAAGGTTTTGCGTATCCAGGCGACAGTTGACGGCAGGGATATTGCAGTGGAATATGCAACGAGGCTGCAGNNGGAGTCGGTATGAACGCAGTGGCGCAAGGTGCGTATGGCGTGGGTCCGGGCGAAAAGGAAATCATCGAGGCGGTTCTCTTTGCCACCGATGAGCCGCTTTCTCTCCGGCAATTGACAGACATTCTTTCACCTTCCGATAGCGCGGACCGCGGGCGATCGGTCTCCCCCGAAAGCGTCCTCGGTTGCATCGAAGAGCTCAATCGGGAGTATGGGCAGGTGGGACGGGCGTTTCGCATTGTCAAGGTTGCAGGCGGCTACCAGTTCGCCACGCAGCCCCAATTCGGGATCTGGCTGGGGCGTATGCTGAGGGAGAAATCACGACGAAAGCTTTCTGTGTCGGCTCTGGAAAGCTTGGCTGTCATAGCCTACAAACAGCCTGTGACCAAACCCGAGGTCGAGGCGATTCGGGGCGTCAATGCCGACTACGTCCTCCGAACGCTTCTGGAACGCAATCTCGTTGCCATAGTCGGCAGGGCCGCAACGCCTGGTCGCCCGTTACTCTATGGGACCACGAAAGACTTCCTCAAACATTTTGGCCTCAATGATCTTTCCGAACTCCCGAAGCCGAGGGAGATTAACGAACTCCTGGCGGAGGCAGAATACGAAGTCGAAAAACGCCTCCTGAAGGAAATGGAAGCGAAACAACTCGCGGAAGACGGAGAGCCGACGGGATCTGACGAAGTTACGGAGAGCTCCGATCCGGGAGAACAATCGTGAAACAACGCCCTGTCAATATTCCCGATGCAGTACGGATCAACCGATATCTGAGCATGAGTGGCATATCCTCACGGCGAGGCGCCGAAGAGCTCATCCTCTCCGGAAAGGTGAAGGTCAACGGAAGAGTTGTGTCGGACCTCTCCACGAGAGTGCACCTTCAACGGGACAAAGTCTCTGTGAATGGTCAGCGTATCGCGCCCGATCAGGAGTATGTGTATTTTGTTCTGAACAAGCCCAAAGACACCATCACAACATTGAAGGATGAAAAGGGGAGAGCAACAGTGATGGAGCTCGTCTCGACACGGCATCGGGTATATCCCATAGGCAGGTTGGACCGTCACACAACCGGCGTGCTCTTGCTCACCAATGACGGTGAATTTGCACACAAGCTCATGCATCCCCGCCAGCAGATTCCCAAATCCTATCACGTGACCCTTGATAAATCGCTTCTTCCGGAACATGCACAGCTTCTGGCGCGTGGGATCCGTCTTGAAGACGGGCTGACGGCCCCCGCTGAGCTGGTGCGCATCCCCCAGGGCAAAGGACGCGAGGTGGGGATTACCATTCATGAGGGTCGAAACCGGCAAGTGCGCCGCATGTTCGAACAATTCGGCTATGAAGTGAAGAAGCTTGATCGCGTTGCGTACGGTCCGATTTTGAAGACCGGGCTGTCACGCGGAGAGATGCGGAGTCTTACCAGGGCAGAATTGCGTCAGCTTAAATCGCTGGCAGGCATCTCTGATGAACTCTTGCCGCAGTTTGCATAGAATTGCTAACCTCAGTTTTTGGGAGATGTATTGAAGGGGAATTTTTTCGTTGATGCGGCGCTGGCGCACAGGATTGAGAGTACGGATGCCTGGGTTGGTGCGGAATCAGCGCGCATGCATGCGCAGATCTCACCGGAGTGCGGGGCTGCATCGCTTCCCATTCCCGGAGGATGTGCGGTGATCCGTGGAATGGGTTCTCCCCGTACCCAAGTGCTCGGCCTTGGAATGGAAGGGAGTGTCACAGCTCTGCATCTTGAAGAGATCGAGCACTTCTTCCGGGTCAGAAACATCCAGATCCAAATTGACGTGTGTCCTCTCGCGGACCGATCAGTTCCGCCACTCCTTGCGTCTTCCGGCTATACACTCGAAGGATTTTCCAACGTCCTTGTGCGGAGGCTGCCTGCGCAACAATTTTCTCTTGACCCGGGCGCTGATATTGTTGTCGAATTGTGCGCCCCTTCTGAAGCAGAACTCTGGGCGCAGACGGTCCTTGAGGGTTTTGTGGGAGNNAACACGGCAATTCTGCTGAGCTTGTTTCATCAACCGGGGACATTGTGTTTGCTTGCGCGGATCGGGAGTGCTCCCTGTGGAGCAGGTGCGCTTTCCATTCGGGATAACGTCGCAGCAATGTACGGTGCATCGACCATTCCAGCCTTTAGGCGGAAAGGTGTTCAGAGCGCCATGATCCAAGCCATCATGAGACAGGCCATTGATACGAGGTGTGAAATCATCTATACCATTACCGAACCAGGGAGCACCTCACAGCGAAACCTCGAGCGCCAGGACTTCCGTACTGCCTATACCCGTGCCATCCTGATAAAGCGTCTCAAGTCTTCGCGAGGTTTCTCAGGATCCAACAACAGAANNCAGAAGGCGGGTAGGACCCGCATGAACCTCTTTGTCGCCGATCCGTCACCTCCCCCAGCAAGCGAGCGATCCGAAGAGATCGCCCGATGTTCAGGAGTTGTCATCGAAAGGACTATATCTGCAGGCTATGCATCGCCGCCTGGATTCTGGTATGATCAGGAGGCCGACGAATGGGTTGCGGTGCTGCAGGGGACCGGAGTGCTGAAATTTGACGATGGGTCAACCAGGACGCTTCATGCCGGGGATCACCTTCTCATTCGTGCACATCAGCGCCATCAAATTGCATCGACGNNGTAAATCCTCCTTGTCTCTGGCTGGCGGTGCACATGCAGGAGTCTTCTTGAGACTCTCTTTTTTTTTAGGTAGTTTTTGATGTGGATCTTCCCTCAATTCACTCGAGATCAGAGTGGGAGCGAGGGCGCCACGGAACAGGGAGCATACCATGCGCCACACAATGAAAGAGATGTTTCCGGAATCGTCCCAGAAACGAATCCAGGAGGCCGTGAAAGAGGCAGAATCGCGGACATCGGGTGAAATAGTTCCGTTCGTCGTAAACAGAAGCGACGAGTATGCGGAGGCTGAATGGCGATGTGGGGCTTTTTTTGCAATCCTTGCTCTGCTCGTTCTCTCCATCCTTCGCACAGTCATCTGGTTATGGATTCCGATTGATTTTACCGTAACGGTACTCTCGATCCTGTTGAGTGGATTGCTGGGGTATCTCATCACGCGGATGAGTCCCTGGGCGAAGAGACTGTTCGCGGGGACCCGATTGATGGAGCGGCGTGTGGCACAGCGCGCCGCAGGAGCATTCATCAGCGAGGAGGTGTTCAATACCCGCCACCGGACAGGCATCCTGATTTTCCTGAGCCTGTTCGAACGCCGTGTGATGGTGTTGGGGGACACGGGCATCAACAAGAAGGTCCAACATGAGGATTGGGAAAGCATCACGCAGAGGATCGCTGGGGGCATTATCTCCGGAAATCCTGTTGAAGGACTTTCTGAAGGAATTCGCATGAGCGGGGAGCTNNCGGATGAACTGCCGGATTCGCTCAGGATGAGCGACACCTGATGAACGGTTCCCGACCTCCTGTGAAGGCATCCTGCCGACATTGCTCACAATATCCGTGACCTATGATCCTTGACTCGCTCGACAACACGGCTCTCTATGCCTGCGTGCACCCGCTATTCCCAGAGGCATTCTCCTTCCTCTGCCGTTCAGATCTGCATACCCTGGCCGAAGGTCGCTATGAACTTTCGGGAAATCGACTTTCTGCAAGCATTGCGAGAGGGCAGGGGAAGCCGCTGAATTCTGCAGTTCTTGAGGTCCATGCAAGATACATCGACATCCAATGCGTGCTGGATGGTGTGGAGAGTGTGGGGTGGCGCCCGGCGTCGACATGTCTCGNNACGATGAAACACGAGATATCCGGTTCCTATCGGATAAACCACTTTCTTGGATACGCAACACTCCAGGGCTCTTTGTCGTATTCTTTCCAGGTGACGCCCACGCGCCAATGGTATCAGATGCATCGTTGCTCAAAGTTGTCGTTAAGGTCGCCGTTCAATAAATGGGCCTTTCCACCGTCGATTGCTGAGCTTGGCAATTGGGCATGTTCTTCCCCAAAGGAATACCATGGTCTCACCCAACTCTTCTCCTGACCCTTTGATCATGCGCAAAATCCTTCCACTCCTGTTGTTCGGCGTAGCAGGTGCAGTGGCCGTTGGTTTTCTCATACAGGATATCAGCCCAAATGTGTCTGCAGACTTCCAACTGAGTCGCAAAGAGATCCTTCAAAAGTCCGACACATTCATGCGGGCGATCGGATATCATCTTGACGGCCTTCAGCAGGATGCGTGGTTTAACTTTGATCCGCGGACGCAGATGTTCCTGCAGGAGAAATACGGAATGGCTGAGGCCAATCGGATTTGCAGGGCCGACACTCTTCCCACGTGCAATTGGGAGATCCAATGGTATGACCGTCGACTCTCTCTGAGCCAGAACCCTGAACGGATCACCGCTAAGTTCTCGCCTGGCGGAAAACTGATCGGCTTCGATCATCTTATTCCGGATTCTGCATTTAGTCCATCGCTGAGCATCGAAGCGGCGCGCGCCTTGGCCGAACGGACCATTAGTCAATTTCATCCGGATTTTGCAACGTACCACCTCAAAACCTCTTCTGATTATTCCCAGTTGCACCGCACCGATCATCACTTCCAGTATACCAGAAATGTCGATGGTTTTGAACTCCTGCTTGATGTTGGGGTGAGGGGCAATGAAGTTGGGTCGATATGGTGGCATCCTGAATTCAGTGGTGATTTCCAATCGGAAATCAGTGCCGTTGCAACCGAAGCAACGTTGACGTCGACCGGATCAATTGCCGCGACGTTTCTGTTGTTCTTCTTTGTTGTCACGCTGTTCTTGAGGAAATACCATGAGGGAGAAGTGGGGGTGCGAACAGGGGCAATGGTGTTCGTGGGATATTTGGCGATCGCGATTCTCTCACAGACGAATGGGTTTCCCTCTGCAGGTGCCGGCACGGGGATAGGAGATTTGAACAAATTTTATGTCCGTTTGATTGTCGCCGGACTAACTGTGTGTGTCTTCGAAGTGTTTCTCGGAGTCCTGGTATTTGCCTCGTGGGCAGTCGGGGAGTCGTCGTCACGGAGTGTCTGGCCAAGAAAACTAGACTCCACCGATAGTGCTCTTTTCCGCAGATTCTTCACACAAGACATCGCAGCCTCAATCCTGAATGGCTATGGATGGGGGTTTGTGATTCTCGGTCTCCACGCTGTGGCAACGTGGTTTATCATCAAGAACGGCGGGCTGCTTCTCGGTGTCGACAGGGCAGGGGCTATAGACTCGTATCTGCCGGGAGCTCAACCCATCATTTTCGGGATTCTCGCTGCAGGTTTCTCGGAGGTGGTGATGAGACTTTTCTTTATGTCGTATGTTGCAGAGAAGTCGCGACGCCGTTGGTTGGCCGTGCTGGTCTCCGTGGCCGCATGGACCGGAACAGGGTTTTTCTTGTGGGATGTTCCGTTTGGCATGCCCACCACGGCGCTCCACATCGCCATTCTTGCTGTCTATGGACTGGTGTTTGCGTTGCTCTTGCTCAGATACGATCTCCTGACCGCCATTTGTGCGCACGTTGTGATCGCGGCGGTGAATGCGGGAATCGTATTTTTGCTTTCATCGGGTCAAGCATTCAATGCGGACCGATGGGTTTTTGCAGGCCTTTTGGGGGCCCCGCTGGTCGTGGCTCTTGTGGGCCTGTTCAGGAAGGAACGGTTTGAATTCAGTCTCGAGACGATGCCGCGTCACATACAGAGGATCAGTGAACGCGTCCGCATGGCGAAGGAACTTGAAATTGCGCGCAGCGTGCAGTTGGGACTGCTACCGAAGGAAAAGCCCTTCATCAATGGATACGATATTGCGGGCGTTTGTCTGCCGGCAGAGGAAGTGGGAGGCGACTACTTTGATTTTGTGNNCAGAGGGAAATTGGGTATTGCCCTGGGAGATGTTTCGGGCAAGGGCGTCCCCGCGGCCATCTACATGACATTGACCAAAGGGATACTGCAGTCGCATGCAGAGAAGAATGTCACACCGAAAGAGGTGTTGTCCAAGGTGAACGGGTTGATGTACAGGACCATCGAGCGGAATTCATTTGTCAGCATGCTGTATGCCATACTGGATGGAGAGCAGTGTCGATTGCTCTTCGCTCGCGCCGGGCAATGTCCGGTCATTCTCACGCGGGATATCGGTGGAAAGGGTTCCTTCCTAACGCCCAAAGGAATGGCGTTGGGGCTGGAGAATGGCAAGGTCTTCGACTCTGTGCTGCAAGAGCAGGAGATCCAACTCCATCAGGGAGAGACGATCGTGTTTTACACTGACGGGTTCACTGAAGCCATGAACGAACGCGCCGAAGAATTCGGAGAACAACGATTGGTCGAGTCGGTCAACCGTCACGGCGATGTCACAGCGGAGGGGATGATTCAAGCAGTGTGTGAGGATATCAAGAAGTTTACGGGTCCCGCCCCGCAGCATGATGACATGACCATGGTTGTTGTAAAGGTCTGCGGAGAACCCTGACTGGGGCGCAGAGCGTTTCATGGATGGAGGCTCAAAGGGGCGAGCCATGGAGGGGAAGGTCAAGGCACAAGGGATCAGAGGACATGGTTCGGAATGTGATTTTGGTTTTTGTCATTGCAGTGTCCTGCGTTGGTTGNNAACCCGGCATCAATACATGGGGAAACTCGTGCTCTTGCAGTATGAGGAAAACCAGGGTGGGATGCTCAGTATGGGAGCGGATCTCTCTCCTCGATTGAGATTCTGGTTGTTCACAGTTGCAGTAGGGACTGTTTTATCGGGCCTGTTTTTGTATGCGTGTTTTGGGCGGCAGATCCCTCTCCCGGACAGGGTTGCGCTGGCACTCATTGCGGGCGGCGGCATCGGGAACTTGATCGACCGGATCATGTATGATGGGTACGTCATTGATTTTTTGAATNNCAGGGGGGCGACAGAGGGGTGCGATACGGTCGCAATGGCAACAGGATGTTCCGGTTCCGTCTTGAAGTTCAACGTGATTTCCCTCCTTCCTCCAAGAAACGATATATTGAAAGAGCCTCCGCAGGATTGTACTCCGCGAGAAATGTCCGATACTTTGCTGGGCCTCCTATCAACTTCAGTATACGCCGGGCGTTTACGACTCCTGCCTTTCCTTCTTCAACATAGAACTTGCAACTGCTAAAGCGCCACTCTTCGGGTCTGGACGACAGGCCTGCATTAACAGGATTCATGTGAATGTAGTGGGAGAGTCGAAGAAGGCCTGCGTCATCGCACACCTGTTTTGCGCGGAAACGGCCGGCAAATAAAGGACCGTACCTTTTGTGCTTCTTGTTGTAGTGCTTGGCAAATCTCCAACAAACTTCTCTTATGAATCCGGAGACTTCCAGAGGTTTGTCTTGAACAAGGGCAAGATGATAATGGTTTGGCATAAGAGTATACAAAAGGAGCTCAACTGCAAATTGTGGAAGCGCCTCAACGACAAGTTCGAGAAAGTAGGAATAGTCGGCCCCCACGTGGAATAGTAATTCACCGTTTACCCCTCTGTTGTACAGATGAAGCGGCGCAGAAGTGCATTGAAGTACTTCGGTCTTCCAGGACATTGGACCAGTCAAAAGTTGTTCCTACTGTTACTACTGTTCTGACACGTCTTTTACGACGCACCCCAAAGATTTTGACAGTCGCGCGACAGTCGCGAACAGGGGAGCGACAGGGGACGACAAGGGTGCGACAGTCGCACGACTGTCGCGATCGGGTCGCGGTCTGTTTACCTTGCAATTCTTGGCTTTTCTGAGTATTCTCCATCCTCAGCCTCGATAACCCCACTACCGGAGTATCCCTTGGACCAGGTGCATGACGCCCAGGAACTTAATGAATTGATGACCCGACGCAGGCAGGAACATGACCTCCTCCGACAACAAGGCATCAATCCGTATCCCTATGCGTTCGAACGAAGCTCCACATCGCTCGACTGCGTCAGTTCCTTCGTCGAGGGCGGTCCAGAAACCCGTGCGGCCGTCGCCGGTCGCATCATGTCACTCCGCAAAATGGGCAAAGCCTCGTTCTGTCACATTGAAGATCCCCAAGGCCGCATTCAAGTTTATCTGAAACAGGATGAGCTCGGGCCTCAATATGACGCATTTAGGCTGATGGATATCGGCGATATCATTGGCGTCGAGGGCTTTGTCTTCCGTACCCGCACAGGCGAAGTCTCCATCCACGCCCAACGTCTCACACTCCTCTCAAAATCCCTGCGCCCGCTGCCAATCGCAAAAGAAAAGATCGACGAGGCGGGAAATAAAGTGGTGTATGATCCCCTCGCAGACAAGGAGCTCCGCTATCGTCAGCGTTACCTCGATCTCATCGTCAACCGGGACGTCAGAGAAGTCTTCCGCAAACGGGCAAACATCATATCCACCGTCAGAAAAGTGCTGGATGGAAAAGGATACCTCGAAGTGGAAACGCCGGTCCTCCAGCAGCAATACGGCGGAGCGTTCGCGCGGCCGTTCATCACCCATCACAACGCCCTGGATGTCGACCTGTTCCTTCGCATTGCAGATGAACTCTACCTTAAAAGGCTCATTGTCGGCGGCTATGATGGTGTCTACGAAATCGCGAAGGATTTCCGCAATGAAGGGATGGATAAGACCCATAACCCCGAATTCACTATGCTCGAAGTCTATGTCGCCTATAAGGACTATCTCTGGATGATGACGCTTGTGGAGGAGATGATAGGCAGCGTCGCGATCGCGCTTCATGGCACTATGGTCGTCAACGTCAACGGGGCGGCAATCGACTTCACCCCGCCATGGCGCCGGATCTCCATGTTTGATGCAATCCATGAGTTCACCGGACGCTCTCTCAAAGGATTGGACGAACAGAAACTGCGCGGTGAAGCAAAATCCCTGAATGTTGCAATCGATCCGGCAGACGGCGCAGGGAAGATCATCGACGAAATTTTCAGCGAAAAGGTCGAACCACATCTCATCCAGCCGACGTTTATCATCGACTACCCGCTTTCGATGTCCCCACTGGCGAAACGTCATCGCTCGGAAGACGGTCTCGTCGAACGGTTTGAAGTCATTTGCAATGGCCATGAGCTCTGTAACGCGTTCAGTGAACTGAACGATCCCCTCGATCAGCGCCAGCGCTTTGAAGATCAAATGAAGGCCCGGGCAAAAGGGGAGGAAGAAGTCCAGC
>PMNP01000346.1:0-6496 GCA_003161755.1 Ignavibacteriota bacterium
TCATCGTAACACACATACCCGATCAGGAAGCCCGCAAAGAAAGGGAAAACCAAAAGGGGACCTACCAGAAGCGTGAACAATCCGTAAAACAGCAGGGCGAGAGGAATACTGACTGAAGGCGGCATGACCAGTCGTTTGGAGTCATTAGGATAGTCATGATGGACGCCATGAGTGAGGAAATGAATTCTTTTGCCAAAGACACTCCTCGGCTCATAGTGAAAGACAAACCTGTGCAGGAGGTATTCAGTCAAGGTCCAGATGAACATACCCGAAATGAACAGCCCAATTGCACTTCCAGCGCTCACAATACCCTGGACATACGTGTGATACAGAAGATACGTGGAGAAGGGCACGTAGATAATGAGAGGAACGCTCCAGTGGACATGAGTAAATAGCTCCAGGAAATCACTCTCGAAGATTCTTGCAGATTCGTCTTTATTCGAAACGTAGCGTTTGGCCATGGCTCACTCCGTGTGCTTTGTATTTAGCCGGTTATCTGGCGGGGTTCCTTATAGCTGGAACACCAACGGCAGTGCCTGCGGTTTCCTTGGACGCCTAATCGCGTGAATTTCGCCTCTTCGAGCCGTCCAGGCCCATCTGTCCCCTCATTTTCCTTGGATGAATTATACTGGCTCGGTTTTTTGGAGGTTGGTGCCTAATATGTTATCTTTTTAAACGATTTCGACAACAATTCTTCAGGAGGGTCAATGGCTCGCCGGGGTATTTTGTTTCTCCTCTCTCTTTTCCTCACCTTCCCGCTTTGGGGGGAAGTCAAGTTCATGAACGGGACATTTGCAGATGCGGTTAAATCCGCTGAAGCGCAAAAGAAGCCCATCATGATAGATTTCATGACCGNNCGCGGGTTGCTGATTTTGTCAACTCCCGCCTGATTCCCATAAAGATCGATGCGGAAAAGGGTGAGGGGATTGAGCTCGCCAAGAAATACGGCGTACGGGCATATCCCACAATATTACTCATCACGTCTCATGGTGAAGAGATCGACCGCTTGTTGGGATACATTCCGGCCGAGCCTTTCGTAAGGGGACTTGAAGACTGCCTTAGCGGCAAGAATACTGTAGGCGCATTGAACCAGGCGATTGAGAAGAACCCTCACGATGTTGATGCAATATTTGCTTTGGGNNACCGAGCAATACCAAACACCATAACGAAGATGCCCGCTTTGCTATTGCAGTACAGAAATTCCGGGGAGAGGGCAACCCGGGCGCGCTCCAATCATACATTGCAACTGACTCCACCTCACCGCGAGCAACTCAAGCCTATGCATTCCTGATTTCGTACTATCTCAAACAGAAGGAAGGACAGGACGCCAAGGTAGCGTTTGAACGTTATTTGTTACTGCACCCCTCAGACGCGGCTATGATGAATAACTATGCCTGGCTCTGTTTCCAAAACACCGTCGATCTTGATCATGCTGCATTGGTTGCTGAAAAGGCGGTATCGTTGGCTGCTACAAATGACGAAAAGGCGATGTACATTGACACCCAGGCGGCGTTGGAATTCGCGCGGAGCCACAACGACAGGGCTGTGGCCCTTGAGCAGCAAGCACTTGGTTTGTTGCAGGGCGCATCAGAAAAGGACCGCAAACCTTACGAGGAAGCTCTGGCAAAATACAAGAATGCAAACTAAGGCAACGGCGATTGCAGTGGGTGGAACATTCTAGCGGAAGTGAACCCACAATTTGTCGCGCTTACTGAATTTGNNGGACCTTCCCCGTGCTGATTTATTTACACCGTAATCCTTATGAGCAAACAGATGCAGGACTCTATCCAGCCAATCCATGATCCTATTGTACGCAAGGCAGAGCCAGGCGATGCCACAACGATCCTGAAGCTGATTGACGCACTCGCTGCCTACGAGCACTTAACCCCTCCCGATGACGCAGCAAAGAAGCGACTGATCGGCGACATGTTTTCTGTTCGACCAAGAATCGAGCCTTACCTCTGTGAGATCAATGGGGTTGGAGCAGGATATGCCCTTGTCTTCGAAACATACTCCAGCTTTCTTGCCCTGCCGACCCTTTACCTGGAAGATTTCTTTGTACTGCCGGAATTCCGCAATTGTCGGGCGGGCTATGCTCTGTTTATGGCTATGGTTCGCGAGGCAGACAAACGGGGTTGCGGAAGAATGGAATGGTCTGTCCTGGACTGGAATGAATTGGCCATGGGATTTTACCGCCGGTTCAATGCAAAGCATATGAAAGAATGGTGTCTCTATCGATTGACATGTGAAGAGATTGCATCATTGTCGGCATGATCTGCTGTTCTCCTTCTGTGACGCCTTCCTGAATCCCGCATCAAGCCCGATTGCGGAACAAAATCCCTCAAATTTTCTTGTCTCACGGATCGTAAATTCGCCTCTTCCACAGTAATACTAATGAAAGGCTCGCAGCACGGTGCGGGTCCTGGTTGTATCGGTCGCCGCGATGCCGGGACCAGTGTTCCATTCTGATCACTGAACGCCGTGCAATCCTATGTGAGGAGGATTCATCATGAAGCGAGTCATCGCCACCGGAGCTCTGTTGTTATCCCTTATCGCTCTCACTTCGGGCAGTGCAAACGCGGAGCGGCCGGCCTACTGTTTGACCGCATTGGGCAGATGCACAAACCAATGTCACGGCGCGTTCAGTTCTTCCCACATTGTCGAGCTTTCCTGCATGACAGGGTGCTCGATAGGGTATCTGAATTGCGGCCGAGCCGCGGGCTGACACTCGGCGACCAGGAACCTGACGGCTTTTTGATCATGTGCGGGTGATCAGGTTTCGGCCGCTACTCTAACAGGAATCGTATCCGGCCCCTCCGGCAGGTGGGGAAAGTTGAACAAGGCAATTGCCCAACAGGGGCCGNNAATGTTTGCTGAAGGGATATCGATGAGTTCTCTGATGGCATTTCTGACCCTTCTCGCGATTGCTTCAACCAACGGAAGGTTCATCCTCCGCGAAACGGCGGTTTATGATGGCGGCGCACACAATGTGTTCCTGGATATTGAAGGTGCCACCTTCCTTCCGGATGGCTCATGGATTGTGGCCGACAAACTCGCCTTCCGAATCCTTTCGCTGACATCATCGGGGACCGCGACAAGCAGTGCAGGAGGAAGAGGCCGTGCTGCCGGTCAGTTCATGGGGCCTGGTCCAATCACGGCATTTGGCGATACTGTAGTGGTGGCCGACTTCGCCTCACCCAGGATACAGATTTTCTCGCGCAATCTCTGGTTTCGCAACACATTTCTTGCGCCAGGTCCGGTGTTCAATTTGCAGTTTGATGGAAAAGGAAGACTCTGGGTAGGCGGACACGGACTGCATGTCACCAGCTTCCTTGCAAGGTATGATCTCCACNNGAGCTGAAGCATTCAATAGGCGACCTCTTCAAGGACGTTTTTCGATTCGTGGTCAGTCGGAACGGGAAGATTGCATTGGTCTATCAAACGCAAAATGTGGTGGAAATTTGGAACACCGATGGTTCATTTGTACGATCGTTTGAGATTCCCCACCTCCCGAGTTGCTCCGTTACCCATCCGCTGGAGGGAATTGATTCACCATCAGCGCTCAATGTCCCGGATGAACCAATATTCAGAGACATAGCCATTGACCCGCGCGATCGAATTTATGTTTTGGCTGAGGGATACACCCCTCATCCACTGCGAGACATCTATGTCTGTACCGCCGATGGCNNGTATGCTTCCGCAAAAGGCGTGGTCGATCTGGTTTAGCCCCGACGGCTTCCTCTTTGCAGTAACCGGCAATAGAGACGTCGTGCGGAAGTACGCAATTTCATTTCACTGAAAGAGCCTGTTCATGGAACAACCCCGCAAAAACAACCTGACTTTGCCGCAAATGACCTTGAGATTCCTCTGGTCGATTCTGCTCAGAATATCGGGTGGGATCTTTCTAGTTGCGGGAGGGGCAAAGGCGTTCGCCTTCATGGGGTTCGTGCAAAGCGTTGGAACATTGTTGCACACCGGCACGGTTATTCCTTTCATCGCCGCCGTGGTTGTTACTACAGTGGAGGTTTCAGCAGGTGCTGCCCTTTTGCTCACCTCAAGGGTCAGACCGGCGACGACGGCACTGGCTATTCTCTCGGGAATCTTTCTGTGGTTCCTGTACCCTGCGGTGGCATTGAATCATCCGGTGGTATGCAATTGCTTTGGCATCCTCCCTTTTTCCTTGTCGAACAAGATGGAGTTGTTGCTGGACGTGGCGCTGTTCAACTTATTTTCCCTCACGGCAATTCTCTGGCATCGACCGACTAATCCCCGTCCATCCTCATATGGCTCCATGGTATTTACAGGAGTGATCGTCATCATCGTTGCCAGTATGGAGGCCGGACTCGTGCACGTTGTCCTCAGCACACCTGAAGGCTCGTCTGACTCCAGGTTTGTCTTCCCTGCCCTGGCATTTGCCGAATCACATGCACCCCTCTATGCTGCGAACGCCGCACAGCCCAGAATGCTCATGTTGCTGGATTTCCCTGACTTTTCCTGCCATCTCTGTTTCGAAGATTTTCTCAACCTGAGCGACTCTTTGAATGCTCTCCCCATATTGGCACGAGAGGTCCGTGTCGTTGCACTGCTGCGCCAGGAAGGTTCGCAACACCTCGTCGGTGGAAACAGATTGCAACGCTGGTCGCAAGAAACCGGACTTTCGTATCCAGTCTTCTTCGTTCCTGATAGTCTTCTTCCCCGGCCGACATATCACAAAAGTATGGTGGTCATCTTCAACGGACAGAAACAGATACTTTTTAGGGCCGATGTTCCCATGGGTCACGAGGCGATTGAGCAAGCCATGCGCCTTCTACGTTAGCCATAACATGCAACCGAGAGCAGCAAAAACCTCCCTTCACAACCGTATTCAATGAGCATGAGCACAATACTTGAAACAAGAGGGCTAACCAAAGTCTATAACGCCCACTTCCTTCATCGCCACGGTATTACTGCGGTCGATCATGTTCATCTGTCCGTTGAACGAGGAGAAATTCTTGCAATTCTTGGGACAAACGGAGCCGGGAAATCCACATTTGTCAAACTGCTCCTGAATCTCGTTCGCCCCACTTCCGGTCGCATCTTCTCATTTGGCATTGATGTCTCTTCATCGGGATGGCCTCACAGTGTTGGATATCTTCCAGAGGCGTTTCAGATTCGTGAACATATACCAGTCCGCAAGTTCCTGGCTCTTGCCGGAAGGCTTAGCGGCATTCAGGGACGGGCACTGGACATTTGCATAGACGACGTTCTCCATCGTCTCGGATTGGAGGATGTCTCAAATCGCTCTGCGCGGACACTTTCAAAGGGGATGTCCACGCGTCTGGGAATAGCACAGGCAATTCTTCACAAGCCACATCTCCTCTTCCTGGACGAACCAACAGACGGACTTGATCCCTTGGGCAGAATAGCCGTGCGTCAGCTCCTGACCGAGTTACGAAGGGAGGGAACAACGATACTTCTCAACTCGCATCTGCTGTCAGAAGTGGAATCTCTTGCTGACAGGATCGCGATCTTTCGCCGCGGTTCGATTGTTACANNCCACGGACCCGTTGTTGGCACCGGGCTGGCTTTTCCGGAAGCACGAGGAGGGGTGGTGTTCAACAGTTACCGGAGATCACCAACTGCGCCTCCTTCTGAAGGCGCTCGACTTGCGCGGAATCATCGCAACCAATATCGTCCCAGTGCGGACGAGCCTTGAAGAGATGTTCAAGTCTCACTACTCCTGAACCGATATGCCACTATTCTGGTCAACTGTCCGTCAGATGTTTCGACAACCCGCAATGCTGTTCCTCCTGGTCATTCAATGCGCAGTAATCACGGTTTTGTTGGTCGGGCTCCACATTGAACGAACGGAAGGAAAGCAGACAACCATGCGATTATGCTCGCTTGCAATCGAGGTCGACTCCATCGTGAGAACCGAAATTCTGCCACCAGTGATCGCGACATTTATTTCCATCAACCTCATTCTTATTGTCGTGGGTCTATCACATTGTCATGCAGAATATCTGGCCGACTCCACGACGGGCGTTCTCCTGACAAGGATTCGATCCCGAACGGCTTTCTTCTTGTTGCGTCTCTTCGGGGTGCAGGCCGCATTGACCGCNNTGGTGGTGGGCCTGAAAGGGGGTTCTCCGCCATTGTTTCCAATTCTCCTGGCAGGGGCCATTCTCTCGATTGAATCACTGGCCTTGAATGTCATGTCCTCGACGTTTGGATTGTTGACTGGCAGTGCAAGCGCATCCACGCTTCTTTTGCTGGCAGTAATCGTCCTCCTTGGTCCACTAACGGGGTCGTTGTCTTTGTCAGCACATCCGAACATGAGCGCGACCAGACTCATCATCCCGCCCACCGGACTGCTCCAATCAGGTACCATGCAAGCAATTGTCGGACACCCGGCGCCTCTCTTGCCTTGTCTGCATGCTGCTGTTCCGACGGCTGTGTATTTCCTGATTTCCCTCTTTCTCTTCGAGCATCGTGATGTGTAGGCAACCCCCGACCT
>PMNP01000346.1:6597-6746 GCA_003161755.1 Ignavibacteriota bacterium
GCACCCTCCTCGCACTTCTGATCTTTGTCGGCGGCACATCAATGGTTCTGGCGCTTTTGTCTGAGTCTTGGAACCGATTAGGGGTATTGGTAACGGGATCATTCATGGCGGGAGGCATACTTTGCATCGGATTCCTACTGCATACGCTC
>PMNP01000140.1 GCA_003161755.1 Ignavibacteriota bacterium
ATCTCTAGCGCGCTGACCAACGGGATGCTTCCCACGGGCACAAAACTATTTCAAAGGATAACGAGATACCGGCATACCATCTCAGCCGGACCTCTCCAGCCAACAGCACTGGCCACTTGATTTTTCGGAAAAGATACTCTAAATTGAAGGAGTTACCTGGGGATTGAAACGCTTTAATAAAGATAGGGACTTTTTTCAAAAAGTCAAGTCTTTTTTTGGGATGTTTGCCAATTATCGATTGTGAGCCCAACGTGAGAAAAGTGACTATTACCGATGTTGCCAAACGAGCAGGAGTTTCNNGTAATTAATGGCAAGAATTCCGTCAAAATTGAGACCCGGGAAGCCATTTTGGAAGTAATGAAAGACCTTCATTACCGACCCCGGGGAAGTTCAAGATCACTGAAAAACTCGACTCCGGAGTTCAGCAGTATTGGCTTGCTCATCCGTGAACTGGACAACCCGTTCTACATGGCAATCGCCTCCGGCGTCCGAGAGTATGCGAGCAGCAAGGGATACTGGGTGAACATTGCAAGCTCGGAAGGCGATCACACGAGCGAAGAAAGAATCACGCAGAGCTTTGCGCGTACCGACAGGAAAGGAGCGATCATCGCCCCGGTGCTGGAGGGGACCTCCGAGATCGAGCATCTCTTCAGGTTGAAACTCGTCAACTTCCCGTTTGTGCTCCTGGAAAATGTCAAAGGTATCCAGGCAAACGTGGTAAGCATTGACAACATCAAAGCGATGAAGAAGGCAATTAGGTATTTGATGGACAACGGCCATTCAAAGATTATACATTTTTCCGGACCGAAACACGCTTCTCATACATACGAGAGAATCGAGGGCTACAGCAAGGCATACAGTGAGAGTCATCTTGCCTTTGACAACTCCATGATCGTGCCTGCGGGAGCGCGCCTCGAGGATGGGTACCGGACGTGCATGCAGTATTTCCACAACAGAAGCCGCACGAGCTATCCNNATCCCACGGCTATTGTCTGTTACAATGACCTTGTCGCTCTTGGAGTGATGACCGCCCTCAGTGAACTGGGCATTGCCGTCCCCGACGAGATTTCGATTGTGGGAAATGACGACATCCCGTTTGCACGGCACCATCCTGTACAACTGACGACGATTCATGCACCGATGTTCGAATTGGGCCGGAAGTCGGCCGAGATACTGATCACGAATATTGAATCCACAAAACCACTCCCCGTTGAGAACGTCGTCCTCGATGCAGAATTCATCGTCAGAAAATCCACCAAAGCGTTGGCGCCTTCTCTGGCTCGGTCGGCGACAATGGATGCTCAGACGCTCAACGAGCCGCGCATGGTCGGCTCCGCAAAGTGAAGTAATGGCTGATCAACTCATTCTGGTGTGAGGCCGCTTCAGCGGCCTTCTTTCGGATAGGATTGGTCTTTAGAGCCAAGCCGTGATGTTTCGAGAGAAACGGTCTTCGGTGAGCATGACGCTAATCTCCTGCCAGCTTCGCCCAGAGGGTGTTCAGCCGCTCAAGTGGCTTTCCTTCGAATAGGGGTGGGCCTTTAGGCCCATCCGTGAAGCAGAGCCAATCTCAGCGTGCCTTCAAGTGAAACACCGCAACATCTCCCCCCTCACTTTTTATCGGAATCGTTATTACGCCACCCTTTTGCAGGAAGTCCATGGATCTGTCCGAGAGGATTTCGGTTACACTCCGTATCGTTCGTTTCCCGATCTGAACTTCCAACGAGCCGGCGAGCGGCCGAGTGTTGCTGTTAATGGCGTATACAAAAATGTCATCCTCCGACTCATGAACCTTAAGGTTGAGATCTCCTTGTGTCTCAGAAACAAAGCGAGCATCGGGCACAACTCCTGCTTCGTTTGCGTATTCCAACACGAGCCGGTTCACAGGATTGTCCGGCAACCCATAGTAACTCGCCCCAAGAGGCACAGCGCTCAGAATGGCCACCCCTTTCCCATACCCTTTCCTGGTTATAGCAGGAGTATGCGTGTCGACAAATGTCCCAAGGGTCTGCACATCTCCATGAAGCTCAATCTTCTCCCTGAAAAACCTTCCGTAAAAATCCGTCGGACTGCTTCCTGACGATTCTTCCATATGGACTTTGTACACCGTTTTCGCCCCAATCCAATCCGATCGAGTTGCTCCGAAGAGTTCATCTAAGCCCGCACCGGGACTAATCGGGTAGGCGAAATCCAATTCGTCAATCGTCGCGGTGCGCGCATCAGCAACAACCCTCCCACCCTGACGGACATACGCTTTCAACACCTCGGCAACCTCTCGCCGCATGACAATCTGAAACGGCAGGTAAATGATATTGTAGCCCTTGAGAGTCTCACCGTCCAGGCTGCGATCCATCCGTACCATATCGACGGAAACATTTCCTTCGTGCAGCGCCTTGAACAACCCGGCGTAGCTTTCGTACATAAATTTGTTTGTTGCCGGTTCGGTCGTCTGTTCAAGCGTTTTTATCAACCCCGTCATATCGACGAGAATTGCGGCCTGTGGCTTTCTTAGCCTGGCTTTGCAGAGCATTTGGCCATACTTCCTCATTACCACGGCAATGTCCTTCACCGCTTCTCCTCGTGGAGCGAGCTTCCCGTCAACCTGACATAACCCTCGGCCGAGCGTTTGTCTTCCGCGCATGAATGGCAGCCATTTCCAATAAATCATGCCTTTGCAATCATTGGCTAATGCTGTCCACGCCAGCAAGGAAATCGATTGTTTGTCCAGATAACCATTCAGCGCANNGTTGCGTATTTGTGTAGAGTTCAGTAAGGATGAAATTCTTCCCCCGCGCTGCAGAACGGACAGCGTTGAAGGCGAGGTTGTGCAGCCAGAAGGGGCACGGTTCCAGATCATGGCTTCGTTCCCAGCCATCTGGATAGTAGGATATGCCATGGATATCATTCTTGTCCGCAATTGGCCAGTCATCGATATTATAGGCGCCGAGGGGCGCAAAACTGGCCCAAACACTCCCGACAGGATTGGCGTTCACAACATGTATTGAATCGAATTTGCGCAAGGTACGGATCAGCTCTCCAAGCAGCATGCCATTGAGATCATTGCGGAATTCGATCCAGTCGATCTGCGGCATGGATGATTTCCAGTTTTCCGTCAGGAAGGGCGATTCTTCGCTCCAGTCCGAGTATGCCTCT
>PMNP01000079.1 GCA_003161755.1 Ignavibacteriota bacterium
TTGGGCATGCGGCGGGTTGACGGAATTATTATAGTCAATGTGATGACAACCTACGCATGCCGTTGGAGTCATCGCAAATGGGCCAGCTTTGTGACAGTCGGTGCATTGTCGCCCGACGTGCGCACCCATCAAGGGAAACAGCGTCTGGTCGTGACTGAACGTCGATGGCTTCCACACAACTGTGGTGTGGCATCGCTGGCAGTCAGTGGAGAGTCCCCCCGATTTGTGCGCCGGAACAAGAACAGCATTGTAATTCTGCTGGTGACAACTGAAACACAGTGGTGATGTCGAGGTAAAATTGCCATTCGTATGACAGGACGCACAGAGGATCTGGACGTGTGCTCCCGTCAGAGGAAAGATCGTCTTGGTGTGATCGAATAGAGCCGGATCCCAACCTAGCGTCGTGTGACAGATGATGCATTGGTGGGAAAACCCACCCGACACGTGAGGGGGATTGGAAGTGCCTGCAAATGAGCTTACATGACAAGCATAACAATCCGTCGGCGTGCCTGCAAATACGTTGTTGATGTGACAAGCGGTGCACAATTGGTTCGCATGGGCACCGGTAAGGGGGAAAAGGGTCTTTGAGTGATCAAATTGCGCCGGCTGCCAGCCAACGGTGGTGTGACAGATTATGCACTGGTGCGAAAACCCTCCTGAAACATGCGCCGGATTTGAGGTTCCTGTAAAAGCGCTGGTATGGCAGGTATAACAGTCTGTTGATGTTCCGACAAACACATTGTTGACGTGACACGCGGTGCATGGTTGGCTGGCATGGGCACCCGTCAAGGGAAACACCGTGGTCGAGTGATCAAATTGTGCAGGATCCCAACTCGTTGTCGTATGACAGGTTGTGCATATATGGGAGAAGCCTCCAGCAACATGAGGAGGATCGGTGGCATGTCCAAAATCATTCGCGTGGCAGGAATAGCAGTCCGTCGGAGTCCCCACAAACACATTGTTNNTGAATGACAAACTTCGCACTGGCGTGGAAACCCTCCCGCGACGTGCGCGGGATTGGTCGTGCTGACAAAATCAGTTTCATGGCAGGCATCACACAGCGTCGACGTCCCCACATAAATTCCATTCTTATGGCAGGACGCGCACGGAACAGTGGCATGGGCTCCGAGAAGCGGGAACTGCGTCTTGCTATGGTCGAACCCGGCAGGCTGCCAAGCCGTTGTCGTGTGACAAGTCTGACAATCCTGCGGAAATGCAGAAGGCGTGTGGACGGGATTTGTGGCGGTAGTGTACTGCCGCAAATGACAGCTCACGCACTGAGTCTGCAGCCCTTGGAAGACCCCGTTCCCGTGGCNNCGAATGACATGTCAGACATTGATGCGAGAAATTTCCAGCCACATGATTTGGATCTGTCACGGCATTGAACCCGGTTTGGTGACAGGCGAAACAATCCAACGGCAATCCAGAGAATACCCCGCCCGTGTGGCATTGGGAGCATGGTACGGCCTGATGGGCTCCTACTAATGGAAACACCGTGCGTTGATGATCAAATCCNNACATGGCATGATTGGCAGGGTGCGTTAAGGTGAGGTCCCATCAGCGGAAAACGGGTCTGTCTGTGACGTTGGGCCATGTCGGGCACAAGCCAGGTATTCGGATTGTGACAGCGTTCACAAAGCGCCCCCAGTTCTGCCCGGTGGATATCCTTGTGACACCCGATGCACCGTGTCGAAGTTTCATTGAACTTGAGTGTCGAGTGGCAACNNCACTGTCATGATTGAACAGAAGCGGTGTGCGGAGAGTCGTCCAGGATTGTGTCGTGTGGCATTCCTCGCACGCGAAGCGAAGTGGCCCGTGAGGCGATTGTTGCGCCTGCGCAGGCGCAGCGGTGAGAATGAAGGCGAATATTCCCGCAACCAAATACTTGGAGTACACTCTACACCTCGACGGCTTTCAATGACACTCTTCACAATTCAACGGAAGATCCGCGTACTTACGAGTCGATTTGCCATTTATTGACACAAGAGGGTGGCACGACGTGCACGCCACTGATGCATGCTTCCCCTCGAGAGGGAACCGCGTATCGTCATGAGAAAACTCAACCGGAATCCACTTCGTGACGGGATGGCAGGTTTCACAGCTCTTCGTCATGCGTCGTGCGAATTGTCCCTGATGCACATCTTCGTGACACTCAGTACATAGCGCGCCCTTCACAGGAGAGAACACGAACCCGGCATTTGACTCCGCAGTCTCATGACAGCGGACGCACGAGACAGCTTTGTGCGCTCCCCTCAGTGCAAAAACCGTTGAATCATGAAGCTCAATCGTAAACGTTGACGGCCGGAAACCATCCACCGTGTGGCACGATTCACAAGCTCCTTGGTCAGGTCTCTGTTTCAACTGCCCGCGATGAGCATCAGCATGACAATCAGTGCACCGGCCAAAGGCGGCAACCCTGTACGGCTTCGATTTCACCGGTGCCGCCGAAGCACCAGGGTGGCATTTCTCGCAGGGAAGAGTGCGGTGCTTCCCTTGCAATGCAAATCTGGTCATGGAATGATCGAATCCCGACGTTGCGCCGCTTTGCCATCCTGCGGTCGAATGGCACCGTTCACAATTGTCACCAAATTTTCCCTGATGCGGATCATGGTGACAGGATTGACAGGTTGAGAATTTCAATCCGGAGTAACGCGGGTTCTTTCCGCCGTCCTGACCGGGATGGCATCGCACACAGGCAACGTGTGCATGCATCCCGGCGAGTTTAAAGCGCGCGCGATCGTGAGAGAATAGGTCGACGGGGGTCCAATGCTCCTGACCGTGACACCTCGTGCACACAGCGCCAAGCTGCGCACCATGGGGATCCCGATGGCATCCCACGCAGTTCGTCGGAAGACCGAGAAACGTTCTTGAGCGGCGCTCCTCGGGACGACCAAGTATGTCATCGGCGCGTAGTTTGTCCTGTCGGTGGCACTCCCGGCAGCGGAGATGCGCGTGGGCTCCATCGAGAACGTATCCCACCGTCTTGTGCACAAAGGCTGTCGTATCGAACTTGATAATCGAGAATCCCTTCCCGTGGTGCTCTTTGTGGCATTCGATGCATCTGCGCCCTTGATATGTTGCGTGAAGACCTTTCCCCTGCTGTTGTCTGGAGAACACCTCCTCATGACATACACGACATTTGTCGTCGGCAATAGTTTTCCCCAGTGCATGACAAGAAGTGCAGTGGTCCATCCCTTCGAGGAATGCATGCGAGGTCGACAATGGTCCGGGAGAGATCTGCGCATTGCTCGTCGACACACAGAAGCACCACAGGATTCCCACGGTTGCTACCAACAGCCAGGCCGACTTGGTCATGAAGCGATTCTCTTTTTCAGAACATCCACGTGTATCCGAACGCGACAGCCACTCCCACATGAATCAGGAGGATGATCAACATGACCAACGCAAAGGGAAGGTGAATCACATGCCAGTAATAGAAGAGCTTACGGAAATGCTCCAAGAAGGCTATTCGCCGAGCAAGAACTAGCCGACGGCGAGCGATATGGCGCATTTGCGAAATCGCCCCTTTTGTCGACTTGGAATGTCGTGCCGATGCGATCAGCTTCCGAAGTCGGTATCGCCTTAGCAGNNCAAGAGCATTGAGTTTGACCAGGAAGTCCTCACCAACGCTGTAGGTCCCGCGCAATTGGGCGTCGAGTGAACTCTTTTCGTTCTCGAGATCGGCAATCGACAACTCATTTCCTCGAATCCCTCGCGGGATCTGGACATAGAAATACCGACCCAGAACACCGCTGAGAACNNTGTAGCCGTGGCCAAGCAAACCTGTCGGCTTCAGGAGATCATAATCCGGGTGAAAGGGTCGATCGACCAGGGGCGTAGCGTAGAAATCCCAACCCAACCATCCAAGATAACCGGTCACAGCCGACCCGAAGAAGAGGAGAAACACAGTAAGGAGGAGCTTAAGCGGCTTTCGCATGGATCACTTCGCAGCCTGGGCTTGGTCGATGCAGACGCACTTCATCCAAGGATTATTCTGGAAAGTTCCTGACCTGAGTATTTCGTTACAGGGAATACGAGAAGTGAAATTCAGCTAGGTGTTGGAANNTCAAGCGATGACTCACGTTGAAGCCGCTTGACGGGCCGGAGTTGCAAAAACCATACTCCTGACAACATTGCTTGGGGAGAGGAGTCCTGCGGCAGAATACAACTCTCAATTATGCTTCCTGTTTTGCCGTTCGCTGGTCCTCGGGCATTTCCGCGGACTCAACAGGGGGCAGTTCGAACGTTGCCAGTTCTTCCATAGCTCTGGCAGCAACCAGCTTGAGGATCCTCACTGTCCGATCGGGGTCCCGGATCGGTTCGGTATGCATGACGAACACATGGCCCCTCACGACATTTTCTGAGTCCATAATCGGTTGACCAACATAGGAATCCGCACCCATGGCCGCAAGCGCAGTTTCCTGGGGAAATTGTTCCTGCAGCCTCCGTGGAAAGTACTGCGTCTTCCCTTCGGCAAACACCGTTGCACAAACAGTACCCTCAAGATCATATTCGAATCCCGGCTGGAGCATTCCATCAACGCAAAACGCCAGCGATCGCACCCTGGGGGGCTCTTGTGAAAGTCTCACAGAAATCAACGCATACCGCACCCCCACCGCAGCACTCAAGTTCTTGATCATCGTCTCGAAGTATTCAAGTCCGGAGTGTTTTCCCGATTCCACCAGACTGACAAGGGCGAGTTCCTGTTTGCGGCGTTCAGTGATATCGCGTGACACGATCACCACATGCGTGCCATCGCCGTTTTCATCCCTCAACAGATGTCCACGCGATTCAATGTAGCGCACCGTGCCTGCTTCCGTCATCATCCGGTACTCTGTGAGTTGCCCTTTCCCGGTCTCAACGGTGGTTTGGAACGCAAGACGGATCTTATCGCGGTCCTCGGGAAAAATGTCGGCAAAACAATCTGTGCCGTAAAGTTCGTCGGGATCGTCAATGATCTCAGAATACGAGCCGCTGTTGAATACTCTCTTGCCGTCAAGATCAACGATGGCAAAATAGTCCTCGATGCCATCTAGCGCTTGTCTGATAATCAGGGAATGGGCGCCGTCTTGAGGAGCTTGTTCGTCCGCGATTGGGGCTTCTGAAGTCTGTGGCTGCAAGGGAGGTGCACTGTTGCGCGATCGTTCAATGGCACGTCGGACGGCGGTCCCGAACCGTGCAATCCGTTTTTTACTCACAACATCGACTGCACCGGCATGAAACGCCTGAACGATTGTGTCCTCGTCGGGATTGACTCCATAGACAATCCATGGGATGCCGAGCGAAGCGGAAGAGGCCAGCGTGCCCGTGAGATCAAATCTGGGCGTGGCGTGATTTGCAACGACGACATCGGGATGATCTGATTCCAGCGCCCGGAGTAATTGATCTTTGCTCGAAACGCGGCGGATGGTGAAAGGAAGCGATCCTTTGCGGAGTTGAAACGTCATCAATTCAGCTTCGGTCGGATCAGGTTCAAGAAGCAATATGACAATGTTTTCNNAACCCTGAATATCATCGAAAGTTACGCGTTGAACAGGGAATGCGCGTTGACGAAACGCACAATCTTGTCATTCCCATCGTCACAACCCTCATAAATCGGCAAATCCAGGGGTTTTTTCCTTTATCGATATCAGCGATTGTGGTTTCTTCCGGCCTACTCAGCCCTCGCTTGTTCCACTCTCTCCAGGACATTACCTGAATGTTTGTCGGCGCGCATCAACAACGCCGCAAAAATGAGCCCGAAAATGCCGAGCGTTGAAAACATCATCATGCTGGCAGTGTAATCGCTGGTGAGATCTCGCAAGTACCCGTTCAGCCAGGGGAAAAGGGCAAGTCCCAAATTCTGGATGGTCGTCGTCAGACCAAACGCCGTTCCCACCCTGTTCTTTTCAACAACGAGTGGAATCGACGGCCACATCGCTGCCGGAACAAGGACGAACGAAGCGCCGAGCATAATCATGGGGAATGCCGGGGCAATGGAGCTGAACGCCATCAGGAGAAATGAGGGGATCATGAGGAGAGATCCTACAACCATCATTGAGGCCCTCCGGCCGTACCGATCCACAAGATGTCCGAAGACTGGCGCGAACACCATCGAAGCAAAGATGATGATTGTGGTCGTCCCGCCTGCCGTGCTGAACATGTGCAGGACATTGTAGAACACCTGATAGAGGAAGCTCCCTTCCACATCTGCCGTTAATGGAAGGCCCCACTTCGTATGGAAAAAATCTGTTGATAATGCGGTAAACGGAAAAATTGCCGAATAAAACACAAGACATAGGAACGTCACGAACCAATATGATGAAGAGAACTTCCGGATATCCGACATGCGGATCTTTTCCCCCGCGCCCTCCTCTTTGAGCGCCAGGAAACGTTCCCCCCGGCGATCGAGAATATTATAGACAATGTTGGCAACAATGGAGGCGAGGCAGAAAATCACGGCGGCCCAGAGTGCGGCGCGGAAATTCCCAAAGTACCCGGCAATGAGAGCCTCGGTATTAAAACTAAACAGCGTTCCCAGCCGGCTCAACGTCAACCCGATGCCGAAGGCCAGAGCGAGTTCTTTTCCTTTGAACCATCGGGCAAAGATCGCGCTCTGCGCGACAACAAGAGACTCCGATCCCCAGCCAAAAATGAACCTGCCGAAAAAGAGGACAACCATGTTCGGCGCGAGAGCCACAATTGCGGCCCCCACGGCCACAAGGACGGAAAACAGCAACGAGGCCCGGCGCGTGCCGATGCGGTCGACAAGGACACCTCCCACCAACACCGACACGATTGCAGCGACGCTGTAGAGCGTGTACATCTGGCCGATGGACTCGCGGCTGAGCCCAAGCGCCTCAATGAGCATCGGAGCAATCGCACCAACACTGTCGTACGCAAAGTAACTTCCAAATGTCAGAAGGGACACAAAGAAGAGAACGGTGAACCGGTAGAGTCTGCGGGTAGGGTGAAATCTTCCCACCTCACCCACGAGAGGGGCCGATTGGGTCATTGTTCCTCACAGAAACATATGTGTTCGTTGAGCCGTCGCCATGACGCTCTGGTCGAGCGCGAGGCAGGCCTGGATTGGCAACATCGCGCAAACTATGATGCACTCTTCAAGATAATGAGCAGATAATACCAGAAACGATCGACAGTGTCGATGTAGATTTTTTCATCCGGCGAATGAACACTCTCGAGCGTCGGACCGAATGAGAGCATGTCGATTCCCGGATACTTTTCGCCAATGATCCCGCACTCGAGCCCAGCATGGATGGCCTTCACGTCTGGCTCTTTGCCGGTGATTTTCAGGTATGTCGATTTTGCCAGAGCCAAGATTCGAGAATCAAGATTTGGTTTCCATCCGGGATATCCGTCAGAGGATGTCACGTCGGCCCCACCCAGACTGAGAACCGAAACCACGGAGTCACAGATTTCGCCAATCTCCGAAGCCACTGAACTTCGCTGGCTGGTGGCAAGCGAAATGGACTTCTTCATCGTGCGGATGACCGCCACGTTTGTCGATGTCTCAACCAGACCGGGAATATCGGCCGACATCTTTGTAACTCCGTGGGGTAGTCCGGCGATGGTTTGCAAGAGACGCTTCTGCAGCCCTTTCTTCAGAGCCTTTTCTTTTTTCCCCTTCTTCGTCTTTACTTCAACAATCGTCAATGCAAGCTCAGGCTCGGTTGTAGCAAACTCCGCTTTGATAATCCGATTTACTTCGAACACAGCTTCTACAGCTTCACCCCAGCAGTTCTTTGGAATAAAGACATGAGCTTCTGCTTCCCTGGGAATCGNNCTTCAAGGGCAGCGACGCGTGCACCGAGTTCCGAGAGGTTTGTCAGGACCCGCGCAAGGATCTTAATCGCGTTGGCGCGGCCTTTGTCGATTTCCAGCCCCGAGTGTCCCCCCTTCAACCCTTCCACCTTTACCAGGGCGCCGATCATTCTTCCCGGAACGGAATCCATCTCGAGCTTCCAGGAACCAATGGTATCGCGCCCTCCGGAGCACCCCACATAGAGCACACCCTCCTCTTCTGAATCAAGATTGAGCAACGTTGTTCCCGTAATGAACCCCGGGGCCAGATTGCTTGCTCCCGTCAGACCTGTCTCTTCATCGACGGTGAACAACAACTCCAGGGNNGTGATGTTCCAGGGATCGGTCTTCCATAATCGCAAGGTTTGTAGCCACGGCGATCCCATTGTCGGCGCCAAGCGTTGTCCCGTTCGCCATGATGAGATTTCCTTTTCGCACGAGCTCTATGGGATCCTTCTCGAAGTTGTGCACCTTCTCTTTGTTCTTCTCGCACACCATATCGAGGTGTCCCTGGAGAACGATTGTTGCAACTTTGTCGCGGCCGGAAGTGGCAGGTTTCTTCACCACCACATTCCCCCACTTATCCTTCCTGGCTTCCAGTCCCAGTCCCTTCNNTCAAGAACGTATTTTCCAATCGCTGTCTCATTCTTGGAGCCGCGAGGAATCTTCGCTATTTCTGCGAAGTACTTCCACACGAGTCCTGGCTTCAAACCATCAATGGCAGTAGACATGACGGGTTCCTTCGAATGTGTGTGCCTTCCAGTTTTGTCTCAGGTTCTACATGATCGCCGTTGGCGGTGCAGGTTCATCCGGTGAGCCTGCCTTTGAAAGCGGCACCCGGATCAAGTATGCTGCAAGCAAGGCAAACACCGGCAGCGCAAACCACGGCGCAACTGTTTCGAATCCTTCAATCGTCCAGAACACCGGCTTTTGCGAGACCCTGTCCCGGATGAACACGACAACCGCGATAAACAATCCCATCAGCGCCTCTCCGGCAATCAACCCG
>PMNP01000326.1 GCA_003161755.1 Ignavibacteriota bacterium
CGGGAGATTCGTGTAGTAGGCGACACGGCGAGTGCCGGCATTCACCCAGTTTTTCTCATATCCTTCAAGCAGGTACTTGAACTGCACGCGCTCCGGCGCAAGGAAGCTGAGGGCTGAATAGTGGAACTCAACCTTCTCGGTCCCAGGAGCAAGCGTGAAGGGTTTGTCAGTAGGAATCACCTCTTCGTCAGCGACAATTCGCTCGATCAGTACAGGAGGTTTCAACTCGTTACGGTGAAGAGCATCGGGGTCTATCATCACCGCCCCTTTCTTCGTCGCGAACCAGAGATGCCCATCCTGCGTCCGGCACCCTGCGGGCTGCCATAGGCCGAAGCATTCATCGGTTTTCATCCCGTCGGCGGTCGCGTNNCGGCTCACATGCCCGATGCCTCGCACGCTGCTCAACCAGAGGTCACCATGATTATCATAAAGAACGCAGTTTATCTCATTGGTAAAAAGACCACTTTTGGTGGAGTACACGGTGAACTTGCCGTCCCGGTACCGCGTCAATCCCGCCTGAGGAGAGGAGACCCACAGGCTGCCCCGATGATCGTCGATGATGGAGTTGACGAAGTAGTCTGCCAGCCCATCTCCCACAGAAAATGTCCTTGCTTCTCCCCCACTCACTCTCACGAGTCCATTCGAAGTTCCGATCCAGAGTATTCCATCGGAAGAGAGACAGAACGACGAGACATATTCTTTTGAAGCATACTGCTGGCCATTCTTGAGGAGGAATGGCTTCAGCCGACCTTTGTCAAACCGTTGGACCCCAAACTCATTGACAAAGAGGATTAGTCCTTCGTCGTCTTCGCCAATCGCCGAAATCCACTTGTTCGGAAAGCCATCCTTGGTGTCATAACGATGAATGCGGCCATCTTTGATGCTCGTGAGCAGACCGGTCTGGCCGATCCAGAGTGTTCCATCCCGTCCCACATATGCCGGCCCCACAACATTGTTCAAAATCTCAGTCTTGCCGCCCCACATGCGGGTGACAGTGGAATTCACGTCGCTCAGGAAATACATGATTCCATCAGGCGTCTGGAGAATGCTGGAGATGTAGTCGCTGCCGAGTCCTTCTTTTGTCGTGTAGGTAGTGATATTTACATCCTTGAGCCGATTCAGGCCATCGGACGTACAGATCCAGAGACTTCCCTCTCGATCCTCTGCAATCGAAAGAACGTGATTGTTGGCCAATCCATCCGACGAAGTGAAGGAAGTCCATTTCCCATTGGCAAGCCGGTTAATTCCTCCGCTGCTTGTGCCGACCCAAATGTTTCCATTACGGTCGTCACAGATCGCTGTAATCTGGACATCCGAGAGACCATCCGCGGTTGAGAAGCTCTGCATCTGGTCGCCATCCCAGCGAAGAAGTCCATTAAACGTTCCCACCCAAATGATCCCACGCCGGTCAACAAAGAGTGAAGAGACGATCAGTTGGGCTGGTCCGGCAATGGTACTGGGTCTAATTGTTCCATGATCGTCTTCATATACCTGGATCCCGGAGTGACTTCCCACCCATATTCTTCCTTTTGCATCCTCCCCAATGCCTGCAATATACTTCGACCCATCGCCAATTGGCGTAAACCTTTCATCGCTGAGCCTATAGGCCCCTGCAGAAGTGCCGAGCATAATGTGTCCATCCCTGCACGCAAAAAGGGCATTGGAGTTTCTGCTCTGGATTCCTTCTCCCGTTCCATATCGACGGACATGCCCATCTTTAATCCTGCACAGGAAGTTGTTCGCAGTGCCGATCCAAAGACTCCCGTCACTCGCTTCGCAAAGGGAGGAAATTGTTTCAGGGGTTTCCACCAAACTCGTGTCGGTTGCCACTCGTTCGAAGCGGTCACCGTCGAAGCGGAAGAGCCCCGCAGTAGTTCCGAGCCACAAGTAGCCGTCGCGAGTCTGAATACAGACATTCACAGCGCTTGCCGGCAGCCCATTTTGCCTGAGCCAAACGTCCTGACCATACTGATTGATTGTCTTCGAGGGATCAAGCGCCTTTGCTTCGAATGGATGGAGAACGAAGAGTACTATGACAAGGGCTCCAGAGGATATCCCCCTCCGGATGCTATTTCCTATGGACATCGGGGAATCCCATCGTTGAACTCCTTCTTGACTTGGTATTCTCGCCACCAGCCGCGCATCATATAGAATACACTCCTAGCCTTCACTATTCTGTGACGGCAGTCNNAACAAAAGACCCCCAACCGATTGCTGCAAGAACTGTGCCAAGCAAAAAGTGGGAATTCCCTACGATTCCTGACAATTACGGCCGGCGCGCCTTGGAGACTATAGCAATTCTGTGCATATGGCTAAAATTCACAGCTGCTTGTAAATCCATACACGCACAGGTTACCGTAAGCTCGTCGCATTGAGGGATTGGGTGGAATGGATGCTTCTGATGAAGATAAGAGAACGAATGCATTGAACGGAGGTGTGAAGACTTGTTACCTGTGGTACCCATCAATCGCAAGTAAAATGCCGTGCAACAATGCTTCAGGCCGCGGAGGACAACCAGGGATATACACATCGACGGGAACAACGGCATCTACTCCGCCGCAAGAGGCGTAGCTCTTGCCGAAGATCCCTCCGCCGATCGCACATGCCCCAACAGCCACAACAAGCTTGGGATACGGCGTCGCTTCGTATGTCTGCCTCAGCGCAATTTCCATATTGCGCGTTACGGGCCCTGTCACGAGAAGCATGTCGGCATGCCGGGGAGATGCAACGAAGTGGACGCCAAAGCGTTCGATATCATAGATCGGGTTGTTCAGTGCATNNATGAAGTGACCGGCCCAACAACTCGCGGATCTTCTTCTTCAGCACAAGCCCGACCTCTTCCACCGGGGTCATGGACGAAGGTGTTGCTGAAAGCACTTCCTCGAACGTGTAGGTCACGCCATCACTGGAGCGATACCGGGCGCTGGTGGTGAGTTGCCGCTTATTTGCCGCGGCAAGACGCGATTGTTTCGTCAAGTGGATGACGTCGGGGCACGCTGCTTCACATTCGCCGCAGAATATGCAGTCACCGTAGTTGATGGAGACTACTTTCTCATTCTCCGCCCTGCCGTTCCCGATTGTGATCGCACTTGTGGGACACGCCTGGGCGCATTCACCGCATGCCGTGCATCGGGCGAAATCAATCTCCGGCTTCCCTCGAAGNNTTGAAACTCTTGTTGATCACCGGGAAATCCGGAACAATGTTGTTGCGCACAGCAGCCCTGAGTGCCCGCCAGTTGTGAAACGACGGGTCGGTGATCTTCCAACGGTAAATCTTCCCGGTCGCATCACTCATGACCCAATGAACGATCTCCCCCCTCCACCCTTCGAGATAACCGAGGGCATGACGGACTGCCGGGATCGCGCCGACAGCGGCAAGAATGGGTTCACCGACATGTTGATGTTGAAGTTGTCTGAGAATGGCGAGTGATTCACGCGCTTCGTCAACGCGAACGTTAAAACGCGCGAGGACATCCCCTTCCTTTCTGGTCGCAACTTGAAAGTCGAGATGAGGGTATGCACAATGAGGATGACCACGGCGATAATCGCGATCAATTCCCGAGGCACGTCCGGCAATGCCGGTAACGCCAAGCCGGTATGCGTCGGCGTAAGCCAGCGTTCCGGTTGTTTCAAGCCGATCCAAGACGGAAGAGCTCGACATCACCAAATTGATGAGCTCGTCAAGGGATTTCCCCACCCAATCCGGCATTTCCAGAAGCGCCTGGGTCCTGCAAGGAGTGTCTTCCGGATCGCGCCTGACGCCCCCGATCGCAGCCATACCCCGGAGCAACCTGCTTCCGGTCAGAATCTCATTGAGACCAAGGAGGCGCTCTTTGAGTTCTGACGCTTCTGCCGCGCCGACCGAGAATCCCACATCGAGAAGGATAGCTCCCATATCCCCGACATGATTATACAGCCGTTCGAGTTCCAGCAGGATGGTCCGGATAACAAGCGCACGCTTCGGAACTTCACATCCCATCAGGCGTTCGACAGCATGGCAGAAAGCGACGGCATGGCCGAAGGAGGAGTCCCCTGATACACGCTCAGCCAGGAATACAGCTCTTTGCGGAGTCAGCCCTTCCGCAATCTTCTCGGTTCCCTTGTGTGTATAGAAGAGCTGCAGATCAAGGTCGATGATCGGCTCACCGGCAACACTAAAGCGAAAATGGCCAGGTTCGATAATTCCCGCGTGGACAGGGCCGACCGGGATTTCGAACACCCCTTCTCCTTCAACACGCGCGAATTCGAACCTCCCTTTGACGCGGGGAACCGCGACATCACAGGGCACATTTTTCATCATTGGATGCACATCTTCGGGCCAGTCGGGATGCACCGCGAGCCTGTGAATATTGGGAAACGCCACCACACCGAACCAATCCTTAATCTCCCGTTCAAACCAATTCGCACTCTCAATAATCGCGCTCACTGAAGGAACTTCCATATGGCGGGGATCCACCGGCACCTTCAGGAGGAGGAAGAGGTCGTCTGCCGGAAGTGAGAACACATAGTAGAAGAACACCTTGCCGTTGATCGGCTGCTCATCATTTGCGATGAGCGTTGTGAAGTGCGCTTTGAAAGATTCCAGCAGGAGAGCGCAAATATCCTGGAGCGAGCCCAGCGAATCCTCCCTGAGCATCAAGACAATTTCATTCGGGGCAAAACCTTCGTGGATGGTCAGGCGGTCTCCCAGAGACCGAGCGAGCAATTCCATGTACGCTTGTCTTCCCTTCATTCTCTTACCCCTTGAACACATTCACAGCACACTCGATGCACATCTTCAACGGAGGCGGAATACTCACACCGAGCACCAGCAATGCGAGGAGCAACAAGCCNNAAGCCGATAAGCACCAGAGACCATTTCCCAGCATCGCCACCTTTCGCTGCTGCGGACGGCTCGCCCAGGACCATCTTCGATGTGTAGTAGATAAACCCTCCAAAGATGGTCGCCAGGATGGCAATAAACGCGATAACCTGAACGACAGCTCCGCTTGAAAACCCCGCGCTGATGATCGTGAGTTCACTGATAAACATCCCGAACGGGGGCCATCCCGACAGTGCAAACACGCCAATCATAAGAAACGTTGCCGACACCGGAACGACCTTGATCGCCCCGGTCACCTTGCGCATGATCTTTGAGTCATACGCCATCTGCACATTTCCCACCGTCAGGAACAGAAGGATTTTTGCGATGGCATTNNCATTATTAAGAAGATGCAGGAGCGCGCCAAACAATGCCAGCGGCGAGCCTATGCCGAGCGCAAACACGATAATTCCGGCGTGTTCCACACTGGAATACGCAAGCAGCCGCTTGAAGTCCCGCTGCGCAAGAATGAATGGCGTTGCCACAGCCATGGAGGCAAGGCCGAAGATCATGAACAGGGTTGAGGTAAACCCTTCGCCTACCGCTCTGTTCACGAGGATTGAAAAGCGCATCAAGGCATACAAGGCCATGTTTACCAATCCCGCCGCCATCAGGGCACTAATGGGAGCAGGGGCCTCACTGTAGGCATCGGGCTTCCATGTATGCATAGGCGCAAGGCCGGCCTTTGTCCCGAAGCCCACCAGCACGAAGATAAATGCGAGCTTGAG
>PMNP01000038.1 GCA_003161755.1 Ignavibacteriota bacterium
GATATCGAGCACCATCCATTCCGGCTTGTTGACCGGACCATCTTCGCGCTCGCGGAATGCCTCGACGACCCGGAGTCGTTTCAGCGCTTCCAGTTTCTTTTGCGCAGAGGTCTCGACTTTGATCTGTTCGCGCAGTTGCTCAGCCAAGACGTTAACGTCGGTGAGCTTCAGGAGTCTCTTGATCGCCTCGCCGCCGATCTGGGCAATAAACCTTCGTTTGTCGCCCGGTTCCAGATCGTCGTTGTTTTCCGGCAGCGTCCCGATGATTTCGAAAAATTGATCTTCCGAGATCAGGTCGCCCTTCTGCAATCCGCTTATTCCGGGGTTGATAACGACATAGGATTCATAGTAGATGATTCTTTCGAGATCCTTCGTCGTCATCCCCAGAACGTAGCCGATCTTGGAGGGAAGAGAGCGGAAATACCAGATATGAACGACGGGCACGGCGAGGGCGATGTGTCCCATCCGTTCGCGACGGACGCTTTTTTGCGTCACTTCGACGCCACACCGATCGCAGATGATTCCCCGGTAACGGATGCGTTTGTACTTGCCGCAGTGGCATTCCCAATCGCGCACCGGACCGAAGATTTTTTCACAGAAGAGCCCGTCTTTTTCCGGCCGGAACGATCGGTAGTTGATGGTTTCGGGTTTGGTCACTTCACCGTGCGAGCGCGCCAGCACCATGTCGGATGACGCGAGACTGATGGTAATCTTGGTGAAGTTCTTTTTTTGTTCTTTGGATTGATGGAACAAAGCCATTGTACTCCTCCCGAGAGTTTTCGCCCGCCCATCAAGAGGGGCGGACCTTTCGCCCGCCCATCAAGAGGGGCGGACCTTTCGTCCGCCTGTTTCTTAGGCGGACCACACCGTTAATCCAGCTTCACATCCAGCCCGAGGCCCATGAGTTCTCGGATAAGAACGTTGAACGATTCCGGAACATTGGCCTCCGGCAGATTGTCTCCTTTGACGATCGCTTCATAGACCTTTGCTCGTCCTGAAACGTCGTCGCTCTTGACGGTGAGGATTTCCTGCAACACGTGCGCGGCACCATACGCTTCGAGCGCCCAGACTTCCATTTCTCCGAAGCGCTGACCGCCGAACTGCGCTTTGCCGCCCAGCGGTTGCTGGGTGATAAGCGAATACGGCCCGATGGAACGCGCGTGAATCTTGTCGTCCACCAAATGCGACAACTTCAACATATAGATGATTCCTACGGTGACGTCCTGATCAAAGCGTTCTCCCGTACGCCCATCAAAGAGCGGTGAGCGTGAGTGGCTGTTCAGGCCGGCCTTCTCGAGTTCCCCCTGCACGTATTCCCAGACCGCGCCATCGAAAATCGGGGAGGCATACTTCACCCCGAGTGTTCGCGCAGCCCAGCCAAGGGCCGTCTCGTAGAGCTGTCCGATGTTCATGCGCGAAGGAACGCCCAGAGGATTGAGGACGATATCGACCGGAGTTCCGTCGGGGAGGAAGGGCATATCCGCAGCCGGAACAACGCGCGACACGACGCCTTTGTTGCCATGGCGGCCGGCCATCTTGTCGCCGACCGACAATTTGCGCTTCTTTGCGACATAGACCTTCGCAAGCTGGACTACGCCTGGAGGAAGCTCGTCACCAAGCTGCACTTTGTTCTTCTCGTGCTTGAACTCCTCCTCAACCGCATCCACCTTTTCGGAATACGTCTGGAAGATTCTGTTGACAAGGGAATTCTTCCGTTTGTCGTCCACCCACTCGGCATTCGGGTCCAGTTTATCAAGCACCTCACAGCCCTCAAACAGCTCGGCCCTGAAGGTGGTCCCTGCGCGAAACACAACATTGCCATCCACGTCACGGACGCCGAGGGACCGCTCCTCATTGAGAACCAGTACGAGCTTCCGTACAAGGCGCTCCTTGAGCTCGATCATGATCTTTCTCTTCTGCCGGTCGAGGGCATCGGTCCGACGCTTGTCCTCGCGTTTCGATTCCGCGTCCTTTTTCTTCCTGCTGAACAACTTGGTGGCAATTACCACGCCCTTCATTCCCGGAGGGGCTTTGAGTGACGCATCTTTGACGTCGCCTGCCTTCTCTCCAAAAATCGCCTTGAGGAGTTTTTCCTCAGGTGTCGGATCGGATTCACCTTTGGGGGTAATCTTTCCGATGAGGATATCTCCTTCCACCACTTCCGCCCCAATGCGAACAATCCCGTTCTCGTCGAGATCCTTGGTCGCCTCTTCGCTGACATTCGGGATTTCACGGGTAAGTTCTTCTTCACCCCGCTTCGTGTCTCGAACCTGCAGCTCGAACTCTTCGATGTGGATGGATGTGAAGACATCCTGGGAAACAACGCGTTCACTAATGATGATGGCATCTTCGAAGTTATAGCCGTTCCATGGCATGAATGCCACAAGGACGTTGCGTCCGAGCGCCAGTTCGCCGCCTTCCGTCGCCGCGCCATCCGCGAGAACGTCGCCTTTCCTGACCTTGTCGCCCGGCTTGACGGCGGCTTTTTGGTTGATGCAGGTATCCTGGTTCGTGCGGAAAAACTTTGTCAGTTTGTATTCCACACGCCGTTTGTCTTCGAACGAGAGCAGGGCCTCCGTACTGTTTTCGTCGATGTCATACACCACGACGATCCTGTCCGCATCCACATATTCCACCAGTCCGGTCCGCTCGGCCACGATGAGTGCGCGCGCATCGCGGGCGATTTTTTCTTCGAGTCCCGTCCCTACCACGGGCGCTTCAGGCCTGAGAAGGGGCACGGATTGACGCTGCATGTTCGAGCCCATCAGGGCCCGGTTCGCGTCATCGTGTTCGAGAAACGGAATGAGACCGGCAGCGGGACTCACGATCTGATTGGGGGCTACATCCATGTACTGGAGCTGATCGGGTTTTGATACCGGAAATTCTCCCTTGACCCGCGCTTTCACACGATCGGTAAGGAAATTGCCTTTCCCATCAAGAGGAGCATTCGCCTGCGCGATGGTATAGTTGTCCTCCTGCTCGGCGGTGAGGTACTCGATTTCATCAAGAACCCGACCGTTCTTCACCTTACGATACGGCGTTTCAATAAAACCGAATTCGTTGACACGCGCATGAATGCACAGAGACGAAATCAATCCGATATTTGGCCCTTCCGGCGTTTCGATCGG